>NZ_SELU01000100.1:0-11786 GCF_006861605.1 Pseudanabaena sp. UWO310
TCTGGTCAAGGAAAGAGGACGCTAAATTCACCGAACAGAAACTAGGTACTCAAGCATTAGTGTTCTTCCCAGAAGGAGTCCAAGCGGACGTACTCCCCAAACTCAAAATCAAAGCCGAACGCCTCGCAGAAGCCCAATCCGATCCGCGCAAGGTAGCGCAACTGTATATCGAACGCCATGAAAAGCGTCTACAGCAGAGACAAGAAGAACTAAACAATCGCGCTAACATTACCCAAGTCATCGAGCCAGAACTCGCACTGGAACTGGGATTGAGCCCACAAGAAAACACAACAGCCAATGAAATTGACCGAGAGCCATTAAACTCACCTAACGAAGAATATCAAGATTGGCTGTATGACATCCTCAAAACTGACCTGATTGAAGGCGGTCATTGTCAGATCTTAGAAATGGAAGATATTGCTAAACGACTGCGAGAATTCCTACAGAGCGAATGGCAAGAAGTAGCCACAGGAGGCGTTTATGTCCCCAGCGGCATCGCTCAACCCCACAATCAACTCCAAGAAGGCGAAGTCAGTTTTACAGGGCTACCCGATGGAGCCGAAGTTGCCATCTATCGCAGTCCCGTTACCAATGCCGCTAACTTTGACGTATTTACGAACAACCTCACAGTTTTGCGGGAATTAGATCCCGAAGCCTATCGGCAGAGAGGAGTCTGCTACCTCAATCCCCACGATGCGAAACGACTGGTAATCGACTTTGATGGCGATCGCGTGGGGATTATTCCCAGCCAATTATCCCCCGAACAGCAAGCCAGTTCCCAGAAAATTATCGAGCAATATCCCACCCTAATCCAAGAGATTATTGACAAGAATCTGCCAGAGAACAAACCAATTCAAGTCGAAAAAGAAAAGAAGATTCCCCGCGATACTGCTAATGGATTTGTCAGCCTAGCCAGTGCTGCGGTGAATGCTGCCGATAACCCCACAGGAAGAGTTGCCAATCTAGGCATGAGGTTAGAAGCCTTGCGATGGGAAACCCAATATATTCCAGAATCTGAAAGTAGAGAATACTTGCAAAACATTGGCAAACATTTCCAAAAGCTACTTGCCGAAGACAAAGATCCTAAGAAACCCTTTCGCATTCTCAATGACGCATGGCGGAATCAGATTGCCGAAATTAGCCAAATTGCCAGTACCATCCCCAACTTACCCGAACCAGAAAAAGCGACTGCCGTAACTACAGGCTTAGGCAAAACCGAGAGACTGCTATGGAATCTAGAAAGCCTCGCAGCCGTGAATTTACAGCGTGCTGTCGATACGCCTAAAAGTGCCAGAAAAGTCGATGAAGACGAATTTCAATTCTGCCAGAAAGTCGCCAAATACAAACAGGTGGAATGGATTAAAGACAAAGACAATAGCTATGCCTATATCGGTGCTGAAGGCATCAAAACCAATACCCAAGACCCCGTAGGCTGGATGGTGGAACAAGCCAACCAGATTTACAAGGAACATAGTCTGATTGGCGATCGCAACTACAATCGCTTTGACCATATCTTCCCCAAAGACAGCCATACACCTGTTCAGACCGAATGGGCAAAGAGCATTGCTTCATCATTGGGACTATTGTCAACGGTTAGCACTTACTACGAATTGAGCATAGAGGGCAAAGTATTTGCAGATCGATATTGTTGCAGGTTTAAAAATTGTGGCGCAAATGCTATGCCCCTACAGAATTCTCACTCAATTTCGTTAACTCCTTCTTCGCAAACTCCTTTAATTTTTCATCAGGATCGTTGTTAGAGATCGCCTTCAATAATTCCAATGTTTGAAGATTATCACGGTAATATTCGAGGATTGCTTCTAGTGCAGTTTGGCGGGGATTAGTTTGCCGATCTTTTTCACGTTTAAATGGATCGTGGATAGCGCGATCGCATAAAAAATCAAATATTTTGGGGTCATTTTTCCAGCCTTGGGCGATCGTTCGTAATGCGCCACTTCTAACAAATTCATTCTCATCTCTGATAGCGCAATTTTTGATTAAAGGAAAAGTGTCAATCTGATCCTTCCAAACGAATGCTATTTCTCGTAAGGATGAAATCCTTACATACCAACTCCCATCATTAATAGCACGATCTTTGATGAGAGGTAGAGTATCGGGATCTTCTTTCCATCCTCTTATGATTACTCCTAAAGATGCAACCCGCACATTCTCATCATCATCATTAATAGCCTTATCTTGAAAAAACGAAAGAAGATTAGAAGCCTCTTCCGATCTTTGAGCAATATTTAACACCGACATCCATCGAACAAGATGACTTTCGTCATTCACACAGCGCTCTTTGAGGATAGAAAAAATGTCAGGGTCATTTTCCCATCCTTGAATGATTGCTACTAAAGATGAATTTCTCACATACTCATTACTATCATTAACAGCTCTATTTTTAAGGAATTGAAGAAGATTAGGCTCTTCTTTCCAGACTTGTGCAATCGCTTGAATTGCAGATTCTGGTACATACGAATTTAAGTTAAATGTAAGGCAATCCTTGAGCCAATTGAATGTTTCAGGAATATCTTGCCAAGTTATTGCAATTGTACTTATGACTATAGTTGCCGTTTCACGGACAAATTTATATGGAGATTCCTGCTCAACTTCATGCTGTAGTGTTTTTAGTAGCCTACTTGACGCAGCAGCAATTATGTTTTTATTTCTCACCTCAAACAAACAATTAGCTGCTAGTAAAAGGTTGGATAAACCTTCTTTTTTAAGACAGTTTTCGTCATCTAAATATGCGCCTTTATCAACTTTCTGCTCCAAAAGAAAATCAATAATTTCTGCAACAAATCTAGGTTCGATCATCCCAGAAATTAATCGCAAGACCTCATGCCAAGACTCATCCTGCCAATGTTTACCAAAAACATCATGAATTAATTGCTTAATCGTTAGTGTTTGTGTTTCCCTAAACTGCCAAACAAACTCCCACGCACAGAAATACTCCAAAAAAGTACGATGCACAAAACCATAGGAACCCCCACCTAGATCGCAGAGGATGAAATTGCGTGTGCGAAGTTGACCGATCATGATGCGGGCGATTTCCCTTGACTTCTCTACCTCAATCGTTTTTAGGTAATCCGTCAAAATGCTCTCCAACTGCGCCACACTAATCAAATTCCCCGCCAAACCCTTCGCGCTTGACTGAATATAATAGGCAACCTTCCGCAACATCGCCTGCTTATCGCGATAGTCAATCGTTTTCGGATCGACTCGTCGATCCTCCATCAAGTTACGTCCTATATCCCAGTGATCTAATAACACCCTCGAAGCTTGATTATAAAATTCTAGACGATCCCTCAGTAACTCCTGATTGCGATTGAGAATAGCCATCATCATTATCATCAAAGGATTTCCCGCCAACTCCTTAATTGATCGCGACTCCCTGATCGCGTTCTGCAAACGCTCCCGCTTGCGATCCTTATCCGCACCTTCCACAAAATTCAAATCATGCCACCGCAGGACAAACTCCTGCATTTGCTCATCATTCAACTCTTGCAGCATAAAGTGCTGGAACCCTGCATCCCTTAATCGTTGTGCCTTATAGCCCAACCATCGAGAAGTCACAATTACTCTGACCGCAGGATATTCATTTATAAAGCGATAGATATCTGTCATCACCTCATCCCGCAACGCAGGATCGAACACCTCATCAAACCCGTCAAACAGAGCAATCACATCACCATTCTTCAGGTTTTCATGCAATTTCTGCTGGTTGAGCCGACAGGTGATATCCCCGCCATGAATAAACGAAACAATATCCTTGCATTTCCTTGCTTGCTTATCACGGGCATAGGTACGCAACTCCAACAAAAGCGGCAACGGATGGAAAGGGAAATCTCGCACAGGTCGCTCCGCCCAAATCAGAGCCAGATATTGCAATAGCGTCGATTTTCCCGATCCAGGGTCGCCCAAGATCACCGCATATTTCGCAACCCCATCCTTCGCTGATTCCTTTGGATCTCCTAACACCTCAAACACTCCCCGAATCGGCTGCTCGATATAGCGCTTGCGATGATTCTCTAACTCTGCCTCAGCAATTTCCAAAGCATCCAACTGTCCACTCCCCTGCAATAGCCTCGCCCGATCCTTCGGCAACTCATACACCTGCGGAATAAACTCCTGACATTCCCGCAAATTCTGAGGAATAAAGATCTTCCACAGTTTCAAATCGTTATAATACACCCCAGTTGTATCAAGAGATTCCAGCTTCAAGTTGCCATACTGCTCCCGTAATCCTTCGGCATACTTCTCCAAATCAAACGCTGGCGCAACTCCCGCCACCTCCTGAACTGCATCGGCGATTTTATCAAAGGTCTGCACCTCAAAAATCAGACGCAACTTATCCGAATTCTGGACAATCTTCTTCACAGATCTAATGTAGGACTTACTCAAAAAGTCCCAATTCATATCCTCTGGCAAATAGGGCGAATTTAATTCTGACCAAACTCTCACCAACAGCGCTGTATTAATCGCCTTACATTCCACATTAAACGCCATCCCCAGAGCCGCCGCCACTTCTTCGCGATCAATAAACTTTTTCAAAAAAGGAACGTACTGCTTGATAATTGCTTCCGTATAACCCACCCCTTGCAACTCATCCTGAATAAGTTCCAAAAAATTTTTCAGTGCTTTCCCATAGGCTTCCTTCAATACATCAGGTTCAGGCAAGCGGATCACATTTTTTAGACAATCTTTAAAAAAGTCCTTATCATAATCCTTTGATGCATCCTGAGCCAGACCTTCCAAAATGGGATAAACGACTACACCCGCCGCCTTTGTCACGCCCCAAATTATCAACCAGTCTATTGAAGTTTTGCCAGTTGTAAGTTGTTTAAGTTTTGTCCTTGGTATGCGAATACATATAGTTGGTTCTAGAGTATTTGACTCTATACAAGTAATACTTTCAGAACCATTTTTTTGTATGTACTTTCTAAAAGTACTAAAGCCCCGACCAAAGCCTTCAAACACACGAAGCATTCTAAGATATTGAGAAACTGCTACATCTGATGGGCAAGACTCTTCAATTAGACAACTTATTAATTCATCCCAAGAGGTTCTAGAAGGAAATTTTCCAGGATTTTGAACCTCAAGCCTGTCAGGAGTAATCGAAACTTTTACTGTTCCTGTTAATGAATAATCTCTATGAGCAATAGCATTAGATATCAGTTCTCTTATAACTTCAACGTCAATTTCTTCAACTTCTCGTCTAATACCTTCATTATCTACAAATGATATTTTCTGAAGATACTCTTTTGTTTTCTCAATTAATTTTAAGACTTGATAGCTTAAAGAACCATATATATTTTCAGATATAAACTCTGAATCGCTCGAATTCCCAGCAGCAAAGATAGATCTCGCTTGATGAAAAATAGTCTCTGGTCTATTATAGAAGCATAGTACAGCAGATTTATGAAGATAGTATTGTCCTCCATGCTGGATAGGAGAATAAAGCTGTAACTTTGAAAGAATTTCCTGATTAGAAAGGCTCTTGTCTAATTCTATCTGCATCTCCTTCGCAAAACTTTTTATCAAATCCCAATCTAAATCCTGTATTGATGCATTTACGCAAGGGTGTAGATTTGGAAGTGTTTTTTCATAAAGTATTTTTAACTCTTCGGATGAAGTTACAGCTTCAGTAATTTGGGGTTGAATTTGTTTGGGTATTTTTCCACTCTTATTTTTGGAGATCCAAATTTCTCCATCTGCCTTACCAATCAAATAAATTGGTCTTTGATGAAATTCAGAATAATTTTCATCATTATTTAGCTTGTTATTAATATAGCTGATAATATCTGCAATAGAAATATATCCATTACTTGTACTTTTTTCATCTAGACCACTTTGAATTCCTTGACAGAACAATTTTGTGAAAACACTAAATGAGCCATCCTTCAATTCACGACTAGTTTGACTTTTTTGAGAAGAAGCAATAACAGTAATACCTTTAGGAATAGACTCTTCATCTATTGGCTGAGAAGGATGATTATCATTTTTAACTCCTTCCAAAGCGGCTCCACTATGACATGCATCAATGATTAATATTGCACGTTTAACACCACTGGATTGAATCTCATTCATCAAAGAGCCAAATGGGAGATAATTCTTTCCAAACTTCAAGCAGTAATTATCATTCCTTATTTCACCATGACCTGAAAAGTAGAAGATAAATTGGTTGTTTAAATTCCAATCTTCAAGAACTTCTAATAGATTGTCTAAAAAGGTATTACGAGACGCGCATCCATGAATTGGAGGATTGGTATTTGTACATCCACCAAACTGCGGATCTGTTAGAAGGCTGTAAACATTTGAGACATCACTATGTCCCGCCTTTAACTCATTCCCACTTTGAGCACTTACAATAAGTGCAATTCTTTTCGGAGGTTCTTCCATAAACATTTAAATTTACTTAGAAATTTTAATCTCAATTTTCGGAGTAGAGGATAAAGAAAAACTCGCAGAATTCAATTCGTTAATTGCTTCTTGAACTTTCTCTGGGGGCAAATTATCGATTGATAAGATTTTACCGTCAAGACTTACAGTTAGCGAATACTTTGGCTGTTGAGATTTCCAATATGTGAGGGCTGCAATAAAAGTTCCAATGGCTGATATAACTAAACCAACAACTGTTAAACCAATTGTTAAACCTCCATCTTTAACGCCTTGTCCTGAATCAGCTTTCTCTCTTTCTACACGAAGGTCACAGTCTTCTTCGATTAGATTTGCAAGTTGTTCTAAGTTATATGAATCATCATCTGTTAAAGAATCAGCAAAATTAATATAAGTATTCATGTTAAACACACTTAAGCTTTTCAAAATTATATCAGATGATTTAAAAAAGCCTGTTTGATTTCTTATTCCTTGAGATGGGATCGCCCAAGATCCCACGATCTAGGCGCTTCACTAATTTGAGAGTACAAACAGATGCTAACGATCGCCAAGACCAACCTTGCCACAGGTGAAATTGTGGACAATGATATCCAATTCCGCAACACCCTATTAGAAGCACTGCATCCCGATATCAAACTCAGTATCGGCAACATTTCCCCATTTCTGAACAAGCTTGCCAAAGCCGAAAGCACCGCCAAGACCAGTAAATCCGCAAGCCAACGCAGCACCGCCGCCAAAAGCATTGTTCCACTAAAGAAACAGGCGATCGCCACCCTTAATAAAGGACTGGGAAAATACCAGCTATCAGGAGCATCAGGAGCGAGAAAACATGGAGACTTCTTCTTCAGCCACGAATTAAATCCCTTTGCCACCTATTTCCCTAGCGCTATGGGACAAATCAACTACGGCTCGATCCTGATGACCGAATGCCTCAAAATCTATGCAATCCCACAACTAACGATCCTGATTGTCGAAGACAAAGAACATCGCACCGATGATTGTCATGGCAAAATCAGCCATGAATTGTTAAATCAACTCCGCCAAAGTGAAGACTTTGCAATTCCAGCAAATACCCCATTCCAATTTCGGGCAGGAATAACTAACGCATGGGTAGCCAAAGGGACATTGCAAGTAGAACTAAACCTACCCAAAGGCATCGACTTAATTCTGCCACTATCATGTTTTAAAGGACATAAACCAGCATTAGGTATCCACAAACTAACCAACCTGAAACTAGGAATCGTTAACTTTGCCCAAAAACGCAGAGTCAAGACCTCCTATACCGTCTGGCAATGGTTCAGCCCACAAGCGATCGCCCAAGATGTCTTACCCACCACCCAACAGAAAGCGGAAACCCTAGTCGCCGCGCAGAGAGACATCAAGCAACTCTGCCAACTGGTACAAACCGAGCAGTGGGTAAAAACAGATGATTCAGAAGCCGAACCCAACGAAGAAGAAGCCGATGGGAAAATCCTATCGGAAATCCTCAAACATGACATTCACGGACAACTGCTAGAACATCCCTACGTGGTGCGAAAGATTGAAGATTTAGTAAGACGAAGGTGGTTAACCCTAGCCACTAGCGGCGGTATCAACTTCTCCAGTTTTATGGCACAACCCTGCCCCGAACTAGGCGAACTCGAAATGAGCATCCCCGAAATACCTGAAGGCGAATATGTCGGATTCCGCTATCCCATCCGCGATCGCAATGACTTGCAGATTTGGACAAACAAACATATCAAAGGACTCAACCAACAGGGAACCATGTATGTCAACCCAGACATCGCCCGTGACTATTGCGGCATGGACTTTGACGGAGATACCTTCTGCGTGAAATCCGTCCAGAAACTACCTGCGATTGCCGAAGAAATCCGCCAGCACCACATCAAACCCACCACCTACAAACCCGACAAAGTGCCAGTGCAAGGAACCCTAGCCGAAGTCGCTCTCAGATCCACAGAAAACCAAATCGGATTGATCACCTATTACCTAGCCACTGCATGGGCAACAGGACAGCATCAGTACATCGCAGGCTTAGCCCAAGAAGTCCAAGTCGCCGTAGATCGGCTCAAATCCGACCTCAGCCACGACCAAACCTTTCTCGATGAAGTGGGCAAAAGCTTACCGAAACTAGACTGGTTGATCGATCGCAAACAACAAGGAGTCTATGGCAGTTACTACGATCCTAAGCAGAGATGCAAAATGCCCGCCAGACCCATGAAAGCCAACGGTGAATACAACGACCCAATCTCATTCCTAATTCAATCTGTGAATGCCATCTGGCAACCCGTAGACTTACACGAGCGCACCCTGCTCGAATTCCGCGAACTGTTTATCAAACCGAACGAAGCACTCTACCAAAGAGCAATCGCCCGACGCGATGAATATACCAGCAAGATCAGGGAAGCCATGAAACTATCAAGCGATCGGGAATCCCGCAAGAAAATCCTCCGTGCCGCCGTGCAATGGGCAAAAGCTCTAGGCGAGAAACTAAGGGAAAAAAGCGAGAAAACCGCCCAAACCTGTGCCGCCGCCATGTGGCAAGCCAGTCACAACGGCGATCATGGAACCGCAAGCGTTGCATTCAATATGTTCCTACCAGAGATCTGCGATCGCCTCCATGACAACCAACTGATGCGACTACAAATTGTAGGAGCGCAGTATGGAGAACTCGCATCAACCAAATGGACGGGAAATGGAGAACATGCCTGTATCCCCATCCTTGTATCTCAACGCCAAGAAGATGGCAGATATCAGATAGAAGTCATCCGTAAAAGTAGGAAAAAGCCATACCTGTTAGGACTCATAGCCAAAGACTCCGCCAAAGTATTGGTGGGTGAATACACAGCTTCGCTGACAACACATCAAAAGACCATAGTGTGCGAACTGGTCGCTGCTTAGAAATCAAGGGGATAAAGCAGCTTTATCCCCTTGATTATCTATCTTCTAGAAAAAAAGAATTTCCCAATCCCAAACTTTGCTAAACTAAGTGGATATGAAAACGGACACGCTCTTTTATCAACTATTCAATACCTTTCACACCCTACTGTTTGAGCTAATCGAACGCCCGATTGCTGAAGCAGAAGGCTATGAATTTAGCTCAGTGGAAGTGAAAGAAAAAGCCTTTCGGTTTGATGGCATATTTAGCCCTAAAGCGAAAGATAAACCGATATATCTCATCGAAGTTCAATTCCAGCAAAAGGAAGACTTTTACTGGGAATACCTATCCGAGATATATCTGTACCTAAACCAATACCGTCCCGAGCGGGAGTGGCAAGCGATCGCCATCTTTGCGAGGCGCAGTTACGAACCAGAGCCAAGAAGCCACGTGCGGGAAATGCTCGACTGCCAGAGGATACGGCGAGTCTACCTAGAAGATCTGCTAGAGCGAGAGACAGACTCTTTTGCGATCGGTATTATTCAACTCATCTTGTCTAGTGAAAGTCAAGCTGTCAGACTGGCAAGACAATTAGGTGAGAAGATCGAGCAGGAAAACAATACCGAAATCCAAGAGCAGGTATTAGAATTAATAGAGACAGTGTTGGTTTATAAATTCCCAAAACTCAGTCGGCAGGAGATTGAAGCAATGTTTACATACAGCGATTTAAAGCAAACGCGAGTATATCAAGAGGCAAGAGAAGAGGGCGAGCAACGCGGCTTAAAACTAGGCGAGCAAAGAGGTCTAGTGAAAGGGCAATCTACAATGCTGCTGCGGATGCTTGGTCGCAAGTTTGGACAGATCACCCCAAGCTTGAGGGGCAAGGTCAACAAACTATCGGCAAAGCAGTTAGAAAATTTAGCCGAAGCATTATTTGACTTAGAGACGATCGCTGACCTCAACAACTGGCTAAAAACCAAAGGCAAAGGCAACTAGAGGATTTTGAACCAATACATAGAAAAAGACATGACAACTAAAGTCATGTCTTTTTTTATGGCTAGCGCTTGTTCGCAAGAACAAAAACTAGGAAAAAACCCCAAAATGTACCAACCCATATTTGAAATTACGCCAGAAATCGAACAGCATTTTGATAGCCCCCTGCGAGTAAAAGCAGAAGTAACCGTCGAAGCGATCGCCCTATCGAAATCGATAACCAAGGCAACAGCAGAGCAACAGGTAGAACTCGCCAAAGCATCGGGATGGGGCACCCTCACTGATATCTGGGTAAAAGCCAATCATCAAGGCAACACATGGCAGCATCGATGCCATGAAAAACTAAGTCAATTATTGACTCAGACTGAAATCCAAGCCGCTAAATCCGCAACCGCAACCGCTTACCAAACGAGTTTTGAAGTAATCCGCGCCATGTGGGATATCCTCAGCGATATCGGTTTTACAGGTGGAACGATCGTCGAACCAGCCTGCAACACCCTAGCGTTTATGGGATGTCAGCCCACGCTGATGCGAGAGCGATCGCAATGGGTAGGTATAGAACTAGACCCGATCTTTGCCCAAATTGCGAGACTGCTATACCCCGAAGCGCTGATTTACGCTCAAGGATTTGAGACAGTGAGCCTAAGTGATAACAGTTTTGACCTAGCGATCGGCAACGTTCCCTTTGGCAATTACAAACTCTACGATCCGCGCTACGCCCACCTGAACCTAAGCATCCACAATTACTTTCTAGCCAAATGTACTGACCTAGTGAGGGAAAATGGGTTGATAGCCTTGATTACCAGTTGCTTTACCCTAGATGCAGCCCATACTAGCTTTCGGAGATATCTAGCGAGTAAGTTAGAACTAGTGACCGCTATTAGATTGCCAGACATCGCTTTTAAGAGATTTGCCAACACGGAAGTAGTTGCCGATATTCTTATTTTTCGTAAACTCACAGAATCCGAACGGATAGCAACGAATCAAAAAAATTATAAATATCCCGATTGGGTCAAGACAGTTCCATCAGGCAAACACACAGTCAATCAGGAGCCAATCATGATTAACCAATGGTTTGTAGAGAGTGCTTAGTGACCGATCTAGAGAGTAACCACACCAAAACTATCGAACGAGTCAATTCTTAATAGGATTGACTCGTTTTTAATTGAGAACAGATCTATGTCTACTTGTGCATCGAAATTGCGGATTCAGAATATCTGTTAAAGCTGCTTTCGCACAATTGTATGACTCTTCCCCCTATTTGAGAGTTATCTGTGAGACGATAAAAAGTGAAGTAAGTATTACTCGTGCAGGAGAAGCGCACCTTGATTAACCAAAAGACTGTCGCACTTCTGGGGAAGAACGTTCGACTAATCGACCTCAGTCGTCCCCTTGAACCAACAGCAAGCGAACCCACTCCTCCCCGCATACAGCACATCTCGCATAAAGACTGTGCCGAGATGTGGGAATTTATGTTTGGCATACCATCAACCGCACTTCCTAATGGACTAGGTTT
>NZ_SELU01000101.1:0-11456 GCF_006861605.1 Pseudanabaena sp. UWO310
TCTATATTTAGAATGCATGGGTTTGAGTCGATAAAGTCTGCTATCGACCAAATATCTCACAATATACCTGCCATGTCATCTTTACTCTTTTAATCTCTCTATTACCCATTCTTGAAACAGCCCTGCCCGCAAGCATGGGGATAAATTTCAACTTGCCAATGCTGATAGTTGGGGAGACCCATCGGCAACTTTTAGCTTAGAAGATGAGACAGTCGGACAGGTGCAAATCCAGCAATGGTCTAACTTACACTTTAAGCAAGCGTCCCAACGACCTTTCCAAGTTATTCGTGTCACCCATCCCCATTGCTCTGGTTTGTGGTTAGCTTGGGTGGGCGAACAGATGCCATCTTTAGTCCAGATTTGGCGTTTGTACTTACGTCGTTTTGCGATCGACCATTGGAATCGCTTTGCCAAACAACGTTTACACTGGACTCTGCCTCATTTGTTGACTCCTCAACAGGCTTTGCGTTGGAGCGACCTGAGGCAACTATTGTCTTGGCAGTTATGGCTAGCCCGTCAACTGGTTATTGATAGTCCTTTACCTTGGCAGAAACCTCAAACCAATCTCTCCTTTGGTCGAGTCGCTCAGGGCTTTGCCGCACTTTTAGTTAGGATTGGCTCTCCAGCCTGTTCTCCTAAACCTCGTGGTAAGTCCCTTGGTTGGAAGTCTGGGCGTAAGCGTTCTCCTTTTCCTCGCTTTCCTGTCATCAAAAAACGCGCTTCCCGTCCTAGAAAAGGTCAACAAAGACAACCTTAATTCCTAACCCTCAATATTCTCGTTTTTATTCTCTTAGGTTTGCTCAGTTCTTTATTCTCTGAGTTACTTTTTCCTGCTCTTTTCCTGCTTAGCTCAATCACCTTAGTCTAAACTCCGGTTTAGTTTTTAATTCACAAAAGTGTTGCCACACTTTCGTGAATTGGTATTACGGGCTATACCATACCTATATTTTCTGAATTGGGGCAATTTTGGGATCGATAATTTTTTTGCCTTGACCCGCAAAGGCTACCGCTAAGTACATCTTGTCACCAGTGCCTAGCAAGTTTGAGACTTGACCTTCGCCAAATTTATCGTGCATGACGCGATCGCCTACTTGCCAATCAATGCGAGGTTTGGGTTTGACGGCATTTACCTTGGTGGGGGGCATCGAACGCAGCGAACCTTTAACACTGGTAGCTTCGGCGCGTTGACTTGCCTTACTGATAAATTTATCGATGCCATGCCCTGTGAGATATTCCTTGGGTAACTCGGCTAGGAATTGGGAAGGAATCGCATATTCACGGTTACCGTAGAGACGACGGGCTTGAGCGTGACTGAGGAAGAGTTTTTCTTGGGCGCGAGTAATGCCCACATACATGAGACGACGTTCTTCTTCCAGAGCCATGGGATCGTTAATAGAACGGAAGCTAGGGAACAGCCCTTGCTCTAAACCAACTAGAAATACCACGGGAAATTCTAAACCCTTGGCAGCATGGAGGGTCATGAGCGTGACTTTCTCCGCATTCTCTTTGTTATCATCAAGGCTAGAAGCAAGGGCGGCATTCGCTAAGAATGCGTCGAGGGAAGCATCTTCATTCTCTTCGGCAAATTGGACAGCCGCATTATAAAGTTCTTGTAAGTTGGCAATGCGATCGTTGGCTTCGTCATTACTTTGTGCTTTCAATTCATCGACATAGCCCGATTCGGCAAGAATTCCCTGAATGATATCGGCGGCAGGTGTCACGGCAACTTTCGCTTGCCATTTTTGCATTAGTTCGACAAAGGAGAGAACTCCTCGCGCCGATCGCCCCGCCAGAGTTTTGACCGTAGTTTCATCGCTGATAATTTCCCAGATCGGCACGCCGAGTTCTTGAGCGGCTTGTTGGAGCTTATCGAGGGTTGCTTTGCCGATGCTGCGCTTGGGGACATTGATAATTCGCATCAATCCGAGGGTGTCGGAGGGATTGGAGAGTAAACGCAAGTAGGACAGAACATCTTTGATCTCTTTGCGATCATAAAAGCGCAGTCCTCCGACTACCTTATAAGGGATATTCCACCGCACCAGCATTTCCTCAAAGGGACGAGACTGGGCATTAGTGCGGTAGAGAATCGCAAAATGTCCGAGATTAGCGCTCGGAGTCTTGGTCTTAACTCGACGAATCTGCTCGATGACGAACTGCGATTCATCCACCTCATCCTCGGCGCGAAATAATTCGATCAGGTCGCCATCGGGTCTAGTTGCCTTCAGAATTTTGTCAATCCGTTGGGAGTTATGGTCGATCAGTTGGTTCGCAAGTTCGAGAATATTGGCGACGGAACGATAGTTCTCTTCCAGTTTGATCATCGTTTTGGTATGGGCATCGGGTAAGCGATCGCCAAAGGCTTCTTGAAACTCCATTAAAATAGTGAAGTCTGCTGAACGAAAACTGTAAATTGATTGATCGGCATCGCCCACCACAAAAATGGAACGATTTTCCCAGCTTTGGCTGGCATTATTCGTCGCTAGTAACCGAATGAGATCGTATTGGGTGCGATTAGTATCTTGATATTCATCAACGAGAATATGCTGAAAGCGATCGTGCCAATATTTAAGAACTTCAGGATTTTGCTGAAATAGGCGCACTGGTAAGAAGATTAAATCGTCAAAATCGAGGGCATTATTGGTAGCTAGTTGATTTTGATAGAGACTGTAAACTTGGGCGATCGCTCGTTTGCGAAAAGATGAATCATCGCTTTGTTTTTCATATTCCTCTGGAGTCCAGCCCTTGTTTTTGGCATTACCGATCGCAAAACGTACCGACCTTGGCTCAAATTTTTTCTCGTCTAAATTTAATTGATTGATGACGATATCTTTGACTAAGGACTGAGCGTCAGAATCGTCAAAAATGGAAAAGTTCTTTGCCCAGCTTCTACCATTGCTATCTTTGTACTTATCAATATCAAGGCGCAAGATGCGACAGCACATACTATGGAACGTTCCCATCCAAAGCCCATCTTGAGCAAAGCTATTGATATATTGTTTATAAACTTTCTTACGGAGCTTATCCTGTTCCCAATCGCTAATTTCGCTTAAGGATTTTCCATATTCTCTTTGCGCGACCTCTTGCGTTAACAAAGATTGAATTCGCTCGTTCATTTCTTTGCCAGCCTTATTCGTAAAGGTCACTGCTAGGATTTGTTCGGGGGCGACATTATGATTGAGCATTAAATTGGCGATGCGGTAGGTCAATGTCCTTGTTTTCCCTGAGCCTGCCCCTGCGACTACCAGCATTGGACCATGCAGATGGCTTGCTGCTTTTTGTTGGGCAGGGTTGAGATGATGCAAAAAGTTGGAACTCATGGGTGCAGGAGGGAGAAACTTAGGTAGACTCTAATACAGTATGCCAAAAATGTTTACTTGTGATCTTTCTGAGATAGTCTGTGTCAAGTCTCGATTGCCCAAAAGATCTGTCAATCTCTAACTTAATGATGAGCCAGTGGATATTTACTGCACGCGCCCGAATTGCCCAAGCCCTTTAAATTCTTTTGCCGATCTTGATAGCGGCAATACGATAAAAACGATCGCTCAAAAATTCTGTACGACCTGTGGGATGCCTTTGCTGCTCGGCGGTCGCTATATCGTCGAAAAACCGATCGCTCAAGGGGGCTTTGGTGCGACCTTCTTGGCGCGCGATCGCTATACGCCTGCGATGAAACGTTGCGTGGTGAAGCTCCTGCAACCAGTCGGTTTGAATAGTTCCCAGATGGTAATTGCCAAGCAAATGTTTGAACGCGAGGCAACAGTCTTAGAGGATTTAGGGACACATCCCCAGATCCCCGATTTGCTTGCCTATTTTGAAGTGCAGGCGGGGCAGGATGGATTTTTCTTTTTGGTTCAGGAATTTGTCGATGGCTTTACTCTAGAGCAAATTGTTACCCAGCATGGGGCGATCGCCGAGGCGGATGTTTTAGAGATTCTGCAAAGTCTTCTGACCGTTTTGACATTTATTCATGAAAAGGGCTCGATTCATCGGGATATCAAACCTGCGAATATCATGGTACGCAAGTCCGATCAGACTTATTTTTTACTGGATTTTGGCGCGGTCAAGCAGGTGGCAGGCGCGGCTCAAGGGCAAAAATCCACGGGTATTTTCACCCCTGGCTATGGCGCACCTGAACAGATGCGTGGCGATAGGGTATTTCCTGCGACCGATCTCTATGCTTTAGCGGTAACTTGTCTCTTCTTGCTGACGGGGCAAGAGCCCGAAGAATTATTTGATGTGAACAATAACAAGTGGCAGTGGGATCGCTTTGTGCAGCTCAGTCCTAACTTTAATCGAGTTTTGCAAAAGATGTTGGAGGCTGCTCCTAACGATCGCTGTGCTTCAGCCCCAGAGGTGCTTCAAGCCCTTAATAATCCTAATATTCAACCTCAAAATATTCAACCTCAAAATATTCAACCTCAAAATATTCAACCTCAAAATTCAGCATCTCCAGTCAAGCCAACGTATCAGACGAGTATTCAAGTGCCACCGCCTGCACCTCTGCCCAATTTCACACCGCCAATTCCCAAACCTGCGGCGCGATCATCAAAAACTCCTTGGTTGCTGGCGGCTCCGATCCCTATTCAGTTTACGGCTGCTTTTTTGCTCGGTGTAGAAGCGATGCTGTTATGGCAAGTAAGCTCGACGGTGGGAATTGCCGCAGTGGGTACTCCTGCCAATCTAATTGTTTTGGCGATCGTGTTAATCAGCATTATTTTCCTGAGAACCAGTTCCATTTTGGATAATAAGGATCTCTTTGTATTCGTAAACCTCTTGAGCTTTGCCGCCGTATGGGGCGGTCAATTCTTGATGAAATCTCTGTTTCAGAGCTTACCAAGTTGGATTGAAATTGCCCAATATTGTGGAGTAGCTGGTTTTGCAGCGATCGCTGTGATGGCAGCCTTGCGTCTGATCTTCCAGTTGCTATATTCACTGCTCTGAATCACTGCCTAAGCAGTACCAGAGAGCGGTACCGCCCGCGTAGCGGGCGGTACGCTCTTCAGCTACTTAGATCATTACCCAAATTACTAATCTAAGCCGAAGTATGCACCAAAGATTTTTTATTGCCTTGTTGCCGCCTAGAGAAATTCAAACGGAAGCGATCCAAATTCAGAACTATTTTGGCGATCGCTATCATTCTCAAGCTGCGCTCAAAGCTCCTCCCCATATCACCCTCATTCCCCCCTTTGAATTAGCTCGCGATCGCTTAGAGCCATTACAAATCGAACTAGAAAAATTTGCCAAAACGCGATCGCCTTTTGCCATTAACCTATCGGGGTTCGCGGCTTTTCCGCCTCGGGTGATTTATATTCATGTTGTACCTAGCCCCACTTTGTTGCAGCTCTATGGAGATCTTGCTGCTACCCTTTCCCAAAATCTTGGGATTGTCGATCCCTATGCTCCCAGACCCTTTGTACCCCATATGACCGTTGCCTTTCGGGACTTAACTCCTGAAAATTTCGATCTTGCTTGGGCAGAATTTGGCGATCGGCAAATTAATTTTGAATTTGAGGCAAAGGAATTAACTCTATTAGTTTATGAAGAAAGGAAATGGGAAGTTCACACTCAATCTTCCTTTTTATAGCTACAGTCACTTGACTTAGGACAAATCAAACCCCAAGAATTGATTGGCGGCGCGAAGCGCCGCCAATCAATTCTTGGGGTTTATGTCCTATTAGACTTGGCGACAGCTATATTTTGCACAAGTACTTATTGCTTAAACAAATCCATATTTAATGTTGCTTTTACTATAAGTTGTTGATGCTTCCCAATATCTGAATTGGGGTTTTTGTAATCTATCGCAACGTAAGAGATAGCTAAGATAAATCAAAACCCTAAAGATGAGGAGCAGGACTTTGCGCTGCTACTCATCTTTAGGGCTTTATGTCCCAAGTAAGTAAACCTTACGTTACTATAAATAACTTTTTTGAGCTTGCAGCCTTAACAAAAAGCTGGTTGATTTAAATTTATTCAAATAAAAAATGCTTGCAATTTTGGTAAAATCTACTATAATAAGAGGATAAGCCTCTATCCCCACTCAAGTCATGAGCGCTATAACCGTGAACCCTGCTGTGAGCCTAAAGTCCGATACGTTGAATATTGCAACGGATGAATATGGGCTGCTTACCGATCTTTATCAATTGACGATGGGTGCTTGCTACGTGCGGGAGGGATGCGATCGCAAGAGGGCTAGTTTTGAACTATTCGTGCGTCGTCTTCCCCAAGGATTTGGCTACTTAATTGCGATGGGAATCGCCCAAGCGGTGGAATATTTGCAAAATCTTCATTTCACCGCCGCGCAAATAGCTGCCTTGCAATCTACAGGAATTTTCGCTAACGCCGATCGCCGCTTTTGGGAGTTGTTAGCTAACTTCCGCTTTGAAGGGGATCTATGGGCCGTACCAGAAGGAACGGCAATCTTTGCGAACGAACCTTTTTTAAGAATTGAAGCTCCCCTCTGGCAAGCGCAACTGGTCGAGACCTATCTCTTAAACACGATCAACTATCAAACCTTGATTGCCACTAAAGCCGCCAGAATGCGCGATGTAGCAGGCGATCGCATTACCCTCTTAGAATTTGGCACGAGACGCGCCTTCAGCCCTCAAGCCTCGCTCTGGGCGGCAAGAGCAGCACTCGCCGCAGGCATGGATGCTACTTCTAATGTTTTGGCAGCGCTCAAACTTGGTAGACAACCGAGCGGCACGATGGCTCATGCGTTAGTGATGGCATTGAGTGCGACAGAAGGTAGTGAAGCCCAAGCCTTTAGTGCTTTCCATCAAGTTTTCCCCCATAGTCCTCTTCTAATCGATACCTTCGACACGATCGCCGCCGCACGCAATCTTGCCGCAAAAGTCAAATCTGGCGAGATGCAAGTAAAAGGGATTCGCATTGATTCAGGAGACATTGCTACAGTTTCTAAGGAAGTAAAAGCGCTACTTCCCGATGCTGCAATATTTGCGAGCGGCGACATAGACGAAGCCGAGATTCTTCGACTCAAGACGTTAGGAGCGCCCATTGATGGCTATGGCATCGGCACAAAACTAGTGACAGGTGCGCCCGTAAATGGAGTTTATAAACTTGTGGAAATTGATAATATTCCTGTTTCTAAAAAGTCAAGCGGGAAACAATCGATCGCGGGTCGCAAACAGATCTGGCGCAGTTTTGAGAATGGAGTAGTAATTGGCGATCGCCTCACCCATATTTCTGAACTTCCTAATTCTAACGAGATACCTTTGCTAGAATGCATTATGCACAATGGTGAGTTGTTGAGGTCGTTGGATGATGTAGATGCGATCGCAAAACGTACTCGAAATTCCGTACAATCCTTGCCTCATGCAGTTCGCAATATTCCTAATCCAGAGACAGTTCCTGTAAAAGTTGATATGTAACGCAAAGCCTGACTAATAAATAAGAGCGTGTTTGAGAAGTTAAGCGAGACGTTTGAGGAGAATGTGAATCATGCCGACATAGAAAAAAGCCTCAGAAGTTTCAGGTAACAGTTCGTACTCTCTTGTCAAACGTCGAAAGCGAGAAAACCAAGCAAAAGTACGTTCAACCACAGGCGAAATGGGGAATACAGAGGGCAAGAGGGAAAAAGAGTAAAGGATAAACGAAGTCCTCACGAAGAAGAAGCGATAAGAATCCGAAAGCCAAAGCAGTCATCCTGAACACGCGCGTTTTCCCCGCCGCGAAAGGCAGCACGACAGTCCCACGCACCGCTGTCCCAAGAACCGCCGCGCAGCAGGCGATAACGATCATCATTATCACCTGCATTGAGATCACCCCATGCTAGATTTCCCTGTTTCTTGAGATTTTCTGGTTTATCGGCATAGCTATCGTGCCACTCATCTAAACACCATTCCCAGACATTGCCATGCATTTGATAAATGCCCCATGCGTTCGGCTGAAAGCTATCCACGTTTACTGTTACTTCTCGATATTTGCCCTTTGGGGCATCGCCATAAGGATAGTTACCATCATAGTTAACTTGATCGGTCGTAACTGTATTACCAAAGGCAAAGGGCGTAGTCGTGCCAGCGCGACAAGCATATTCCCATTCCGCCTCAGTGGGCAGTCTTGCCTCCCGTCCCGTTTGCTGCGATAGCTTCACACAGAAAGCCCTAGCCTCATGCCAAGACACACCGACAACCAGGGCAACCGCATAAAAAATCAAAGGGAAAGGAGATGGTTTAGATAAGCCAGATCCCAAGCCGCCTTATTACGTTTCGCCCGCATACTGAACTTAGAAGACTTATCGCGACTTAAGAGATTAAGAGCAAAGTGTCGCAAGACAGCCATATTTTCAGGAGAATGATCTTTGCGAATACGGGAAGCATCTTCGTGAAAAGAGACATCCAAAACCCAATGCAATGAATTTTCAATCGACCAATGGGTACGAACCGCATTAGCAATGAGAAAAGCATTACAGGGCAAGCTAGAAATGTAGTAGCGATTCTCAGTGGTGACTTTACCATTGATTCTGCGCTCACTTTGTACTAGGGCAATAGTCTGTAAACCAGTCCATAAAGGCAGTTGGGTCAGGTAATCCAAGTTAGATAAAGTCCAACAACGTCGAATTTCTAAGCGCCCATGTCCTTTATCTATGGACTGGCAAAAGTCATGGTCTACGTCCACAAAATTAGTGGTTATAGCTTGCTCAAATAGCCACTGTACATCCTCAAATAGACTTCCCTGATTACCTTTGAGCGCTAAAACATAATCGGCTCCTTGTTGCACGATTTGGCTGGCTATTTCTTTTTGGCATCCCATTGCGTCAATTGTGACAATACAGCCATTAATTTCTAAAATCTTTAAAAGCTCTGGAATCGCCGTGATTTCGTTGGATTTATCATCGACTTTGCTCTGCCCTAATACCAATCGATTGGCACTTGCCCATGCACTCACCATATGGATTGCGCCTTTGTCTCCTCCTCGGTCGTAGGAGTGTCTCAAGGTTTTGCCGTCTATGGCTACCACCTCTCCTTTCATTACTTGACTCACTGATTTCACCCAACTGATGAAGCTATTTTGCATTTGTTGCGGGTTCAATCTCGCAAACACTCTTGCAAATGTGTCATCACAGGGTATCCCGTTCGGTAATTTAAGAAATGTCCCCAGCCATTCTTGTTTTGATTGTCCAAATAGGGGTACAAAAACAACCATTAGCGGAAATATTCTCTTGTCTAGGCGATGGACATGATGGGATCTGGAATTTATTCGCCGCCATAGCGCCATCACCGCAGAGGTTTGAAATATTGGACTGGTTTCATTTGAAAGAACATCTTTATGCTGTTGGTGGTTCTTTGCGTCGTCTAGCCAAGGTAGAAGATTTTCTCTGGCAAGGTGATGTTGAGCAGGCGATTGTCTTATTTTCAGGTTGTAAAGCTAGTGTATAGCCTTCTATGTTAGATGCCAATTTAGGGTATAGTGTGGTAAGGGATACACCAATCTCACTGACTTAGCTTGTAAGTTGTTGAGGACAGTCCCCAAGCAACCAACCCAATGCATGACTGTGATTGTGCTTGTTGATACTGAGTTTAGTACGGTGAAGTTTTTCAATGCTGTCCGTGCCAAATCTTGACGCACTTTTGACGCACTGTTGTTGGTGTACGCAACAATTGTCATCTTCAAGATGGACGTACCGTCGTTTATCGCAATCGTGTACCTGATTTTGATGACTGTCTTATGTTGAATGCGGTTGGCTTATGGAACTTCTGTTTAGATTCTGCTTGAAAATAGATAGAAAGATTAAAACCTAATCTGTGCTTTGCTTTTATTTGCCAACAGGTTTATTCTTAAATCCATTCCCACTTAACACTTTCAAGAATGGTGCAAGATCTGAGATATCGTTATCAAGGTCAGGATAAAAAACAGAAATATCCAAAAGGGAAAGAGAGCAGGTTATTGGTTGATTTATGAGGTGGAGTCACCTACTAATGTACTTCTGTTAACTATCTATTCAAAGAGCGATCGCGATGACATTATCTCTGTCGAAATTTTGACTATTTTATCTTCCATTTCTGGGGATGATGAGTAATTGTTGATAAAACTTTAGTCTTTTTAGATTGTGGCGATCGCTAGTAGCATCACTTTTAAGGCAAATATGCGATCACCTATTTGCCAATCAATACTGAATCTAGGTTTGTCAGCATTGATTTTGGGCAGTACAACGGTTATGTTAACTCACAAATAGTTTTATCTAAAATTTTGAATGAGCTAAAACAAGTTTTTAGTCTTAGCAAAGTCTGAGAAGTCATAAAATGCAATTTTTATGACAAAATTTGACCTTAATTCCGCTAGTTTAGAGAAATAGTGATGTAAAATCGTCAAATCGCATTAAATTCTTATTGATTAAGGTAATCATTCGTAAAGTATGAGTCAGATAGAAGTCCCCCAGCATACTGAATATATATTTCCAACACTTGAGGCTTTAGTAGAGTTAGGGGGGGCTGGCACAAATAGTGAAATTTTTGATAAGGTCAAGACCTTAATGAACTTATCTAAAGAAGTTTTAACTATACAACATCTTAGCAAGAGAAAGAATAAAGACGGAACTGTATATTATGTTGAAGATAAAAGTGAAGCTCAATACAGAGCAGACTGGGCTAGAACATAACATATTTGGAAAACTACGGATTAATTGAAAATCCTGCTAGGGGACGATGGTCTTCAACATCCAAATTCAGCCTTGACGAATTTATAAACCTTGATGAAGATAGCAGGAAGAAAAAGGCAAAAGAAATGCATACTCAAGATACGAAAGATAGAAAGGAAAAGAAGCGTAATACCCCTAAAAAGTTAGATCTAACATCTTCTAATTTAGGAGCAGAATTCGATGATCTAGAAGAAATAGATGATATTGATCTAGAAGGTTTAGGTGATGATTCTTACATAGAATCAGATGAATTAGATACTACTCCCCAACCTATCATTGATAGTATTGCTACTTACACAGCTAAACTGTTTTTAGAAGATACTTCGATTACTCCAGAAGAGCTAGATAGGTACGAAAAGACAATTAAACGGAAAAAGCAGATTATTCTTGCTGGATCTACTGGTACTGGAAAAACATTTATTGCTCAGAAATTTGCTAAATATTTAACATCGGATCGAAATGGTTATGTGGATTTAGTGCAGTTTCACCCATCCTATACTTACGAAGACTTCATGAGGGGATTGAAGCCAGAAATCAAAGATGGTAAGTAATTGCTCAACGCAGGGAAATTGACAAAGAGATCGAATCGCAGCGCTAGTGACAACGATGAGGTACAGTCACGGGATAAGCTATGGACGAATGCAGCAAATGCTAAGCGTAACTGCTCAACCTATAGCCCACATTCCGCTCTTATTTTACTGAAAAAAGTATTTAGAAAATAAATCCTTATACAGTCAGTGTTTTGAGCTTTACTAACAAAAATATCACTATCTTAATACTTCAAATAGTGATGCGCTAATAG
>NZ_SELU01000102.1:0-11263 GCF_006861605.1 Pseudanabaena sp. UWO310
CTTCTAGGGTTTAAGTTTACTTATAGCTGTCGCCAACTGTATTAGGACATAAACCCCAAGAATTGACTGGCGGCGCGAAGCGCCGCCACTCAATTCTTGGGGTTTGATTTTTCATCATTCAAGTGACTGTAGCTATAGCTGCCGCCAACTGTATCAGGACATAAAACTCCAAAGAGAGTTGCCGCGCTCCGCGCGGCAACTCTCTTTGGAGTTTTGATTTTGTCCTAACAAAACTGGCGGCAGCTATATATGCCTAGCTACTTACAAAATGAACGCTCAAAATGAACGCTATTTGAACTTTTTTTCAGTATTATGTCAATTTCTATAGCAGTCATAAATCATTCATGAAAAAAATAGAGCTTCGACTTCGCTCAGCCAACCTATACCGATGGCTGAGCGAAGTTGCAGCCTCTCACAACTCATTTGGGATTGCTATATAATGTCAAGATAATTTTGATTTTGATTTCTTTGCAATTCTCCAAAACTTGCAATCAGTCTGAACTAAATGGGTTTGAACTAAATAGGTTTGAACCAAATTTCTTGATTTTAGAAACACTTAAATTTCATATTGGGTTTGGGACAGCTTGATATGCAAAGTTGCAAAAATGCGATTGAAGAACTAGTAATTGCAGAAATTGATTTACAAATCTCTCACTTGCCACAATATCGTCGCGATCAAATTAATTTAAGCGAAGTAGCTGCCTATGCTCTAAATCGTCTGCCACCGATGTATGCCACATCAAAGGCAGGATGGTTAAGACAGCGTAAAAAAGCGGCAACGGAAATGCGATCGCAGATTGAATCAGCCGTGCGTAGAGCGCTAGTAAGCGTTAAACCTGACGCACTACGCGATTCTCGACCGCTACCATCACAGGAAGTGGCAAGTCACGCCCGATCGCTCGCAGCGCTACAACAACTCTTAGGTGCAGAAAATGCCTCTTGGAAAGATATTCCCACAGCCCTAGAAAATGCTCTGATGACAGTCAAGCTCAAAAGTGCCGTAAGTAATACCTACATCATTACGGGGAGAAGGGAATCGCGCGATGAAACGGCAATTAGCTCAAAAACTCCTGAAATTTCATGGAAGGGAAGACAGGTCAAAACCTTTGTAAATTCGAGCCAAGACGAGCAAAAGGCAAGGGATTTCCAGACATATATGGTGGATGTGAATTATCAATTCAGTAATGTATTGGAGAAATTGGTTCTGTCGCTTGCCTATCATCAAATTCAGAAATTGCATCCTGCGATCGCCGAAACCGTAGATCTCGGTGAGGCTACAGCCTATGTATTGAATCGACTCCCTCCCATGTATGCCACCTCAGAAAAGGGTTATAAATCCCTGAGACTGCGGGCGCGTGAAGTTTACGGGAAGGAGGTCGTAGCCGTACTCAAAGAAGCGATCGCTGTATGTGTCGAAGCTCCTAACCTAGAGAAAGTACCTTTACCCCTAGCTCGCTTTGAAGCTGAATTAGAGGAATCCCTCGAACAGGTAAGCTGGATTCTTCAACGCGATGATATTAATTGGCGTAACGCGCCATTCATCGTTGAGGAATGTCTGCATCGAGTTGTTAATAATGAAATGGAATGGCGCAAACGCAGCGATTACAACTATCCATATAGCTCTTAAATCCCTTAAATCTTTTTCTTATAGCTGCCGTCAACTGTATCAGGACATAAAACCCAAGATCGTGTTGTCGCGCGGAGCGCGACAACACGATCTTGGGTTTTAATTCACGAAAGTGTGACAACACTTTCGTGAATTGGTATTATTCTCGTTTTTCTATTAGAATGCCCCGCCCTTGAGAAAAGCACCCCGATGGGGTGCTTTTATTTATTCTTGTTCCGCTAGTCTGGCTTGCAGCAATGGCACATAGTTGGTGTACACATGTCCTAATCTGAATTCCTCGTCATCTAATACCTTTTGATGAAAAGGAATCGTCGTGGGTACGCCTGTAATCGCACATTCACGCAAAGCTCGCTTCATGCGTAAAATCGCAGCATTGCGATCGCTGCCCCAAACAATTAACTTCGCAATCAAAGAATCATAATAGGGCGGAATCACGTAATCGGTATAAACATGGGAATCCATCCGCACCCCAGGACCTCCAGGGGGTAGATAGCCGCTAATACGCCCAGGATTGGGACGGAAATTATGATCGGGGTCTTCAGCATTAATCCGACATTCGATCGCATGACCACGAATCTCAATTTCCTTTTGTTGGAAGCGTAACTTCTCACCTTGAGCAACCCGTAACTGCTCAGCAATCAAGTCAATCCCCGTAATCATCTCTGTAACAGGATGCTCGACTTGGATCCGCGTATTCATTTCCATGAAATAAAACTTACCGTATTTATCCAGCAAAAACTCGACCGTACCCACACCGAGATAGTT
The DNA here is from genome assembly GCF_006861605.1 of Pseudanabaena sp. UWO310. Lineage (NCBI taxonomy): Bacteria > Bacillati > Cyanobacteriota > Cyanophyceae > Pseudanabaenales > Pseudanabaenaceae > Pseudanabaena > Pseudanabaena sp. UWO310. Next base: position 2,393 of record NZ_SELU01000102.1, read on the forward strand.
AATCGCTTTTGCCGCCTTTACCGCCGCATCACCCATTCTTTCCCGTAACTTGGGATTGACGGCACTACTAGGCGCTTCCTCTAATAATTTTTGGTGGCGGCGTTGGATCGAGCAGTCTCGCTCACCTAAATGCACCACATGACCATGCATATCCGCCAAGATTTGCACCTCAATATGTCGAGGCTCCTCAATTACCTTCTCGATATAGACTCCACTATTACCGAAGGCAGCCTCAGCTTCCCCTTGAGCAGCCCTTAGCAAACGCAGTAAATCATCAGGATTAGTAACCAAGCGCATTCCCCGACCGCCGCCGCCTGCGGTGGCTTTGATCATTACGGGATAGCCGATATTACTGGCAATCTCCATTGCTTGGTCTTCTGATTCAATTAAACCTTCACTTCCTGGAATGGTTGGGACACCTGCCTTTTGCATTGTCTTCTTGGCAGTAGACTTGTCACCCATCGAGCGAATCGAGTTGGGGCTTGGTCCCACAAACATTAAATTATGGTCAGCACAAATCTCGGCAAATCGGGCATTTTCTGAGAGGAAACCATACCCAGGATGGATTGCGGTAGCATTATGGGTCAGAGCTGCCGAAATAATATTAGGAATATTCAGATAGCTTTTGCTACTAGGCGAATCACCGATACAGACAGCTTCGTGGGCTAGTTGGACATGTAATGAGTTGCGATCGACATCGGAATATACCGCAACCGTGGGGATTCCTAATTCTTCACAAGTCCGAATAATTCGGAGGGCAATTTCACCGCGATTGGCAATGAGTAGTTTGGCGATGGGAGCCATGTTTCAATTATCTTAATGAACAGCTATTGGTAATTTGTAATCGGTGCTTGGGGGGTAGTCGCTCTGATGGGGTACGCTTCAAATCCCGATTTTGCTTTGAGTCATGGATTTCCGCTTTTGTTAGTAGACGATGACCTAAAGCTTTTGAATTTTAACTTTTTTTGGGTAGCTATACTGATTAAGTTTGTGAACGTGTTTGTGAATGTGTTTGTAAATGCGTTTGTAAATGCTAAGTCCGAAAGCCTCCAAAACTAGCCGAAACCAATTGAGGAGTGATTTGGCACTTAGTTTTTGCCATAGGATTTTTTTCAAAATTTTAGCTCCCTTAGCTTGGATGCGCTGGTCGATCGCAGCTAAGGGAGCCTTTTCTGTGTTAGTGCTAGCATCTAAATCCCAATATCCTCACCGAGCCGCTTAAATTTTACAGTTAGCAATATCTTTCCGAGAATTATTGCTATGGGTTTGGGTAAAGGAAGTGATACGCGCAGCTAGGGGCTTGATCGAGCTTGGCTCTGAAGGTAACCCTGGAGCATAGGATTCTAGGACATGTCCGCTCCGAGTACAGGTGATCAATAGATAGTCGCAGCGATCGCATTGGGTTTTGATTTGCGCAAGATAGGAGAGATGGTGACGTTCGGCGATCGCACCACAGTTGGGACAGCGTATGGACTCAATCATTTTCAGTAGATCCTTATATAAATGAATTTAAATGAATTTAATATAGATGTTGATTAAAAGTTTTTGAGAAATTTTGAGAAATTTTGAGAAATAAATTTTTAAGAAATTTTGAGAAATAACTTGAGAAATAAATTTTTGAGAAATAACTTGAGAACTAGCTGGAGAAATAACTTGAGAACTAATTTATGCGAGCCTCTTAATTAATTTACTTAATGAATTTAGTTTAACGAGAGTAAAATCACATACATTAGATTTATCAATTATTCAGTGTTTGTGATGGGATCATCACAAAAAAGATGGATATTTCCTAATGTCAAAAATCAAACCAAGCATAACAAAAGTATTTCCAAAGAAGTATTGATAAATATTTTTGTAGGTTTTGCAGTTTTATTTTCAGACAAGTAGGTTGAGATAAAACTTTTAAATCAACTTTAAATATGCAATGATTATAAGCATAAATTTTGGGGATCGTTTCTAGATGCGCGATCCCTGCCTCAAAAGTGATGAGAATTAATTACTAGAAGCAGCTTAGCTGTAAGGGTTTAATCGATGATTAAAAAATAATTAAAGATAAATAGATCATCCTCCCCCCTTATAAATCTTTACAAGTTTTGGTTGCCCAAATAAATATAAATATTTTTAAACTACCCCTAATCCCACTCAATATTTCTTAATATAGCAACGTAATAGATAGTAAGGACAAATCAAACCGCTAAAGATGGGTGGCGGCGCAAAGTATCGTCACTCATCTTTGGGGTTTTATGAATGGATATTTCAAGACTCATCCCCCATGGGTTGCTCAATGCCGACTCTATAGAGTTTAGGAATTCTTAAATCTCCCCGTTCTATGTTTTGCCATATCTCCGCTATTCCTTCTTGACCAGCGCTCTGAACCTCATGGAGTATATGCAAACTATCTTCTAGTAACCTCTCCACATCAATGGATTGGTAATCGGGCAGATATATGGGCAAGCGACTGGTTCCTTCCCCTAAAAGAATAGTGGCTCCATGCCAATTTTGACCTTTGAGATGATACAAACCAACCGCTATTTGTAAAATGCCTTGATAAAAAGCCCGATCGCTTTGCCAAGCATCATTCCAAATTGCTTCTAAAGTATCGTGGCAGGCATAGTAATCACCGCTATTAAATAGCGCGATCGCTTCTTCAAACATCTTAAGTTCCATTTTATAGCTATAGTCATTAATGTTAGGACAAAAATCAAACCCAATAGAGAATTGCGGCGCTTCGCGCCGCAACTCTCTATTGGGTTTGATGTAGCTATATTTCTAGAGTTAAGGATGGGCGGCATGACATGCCGCCCATCCTTAACTCTAGATCGATTCTAGATCGATATTTTCTCAATTGAGTCAAGATGGAAACGTTCTAGAGCATTAGCGATCGCTTGTTTTTGTTCAGCATCATAGCCCCATTTCGTCAGAAATGCCGCATATTCCCCCCGATCGGTGGTAGCGGAACTATACATTTGCGCCGCAACTTGGCGAACTTCGCTCAGATCGACTTTTTCTATTAATAAAGCTGTACGTCTGGCTACCAGATCGGAGCCTTGGGCTTGTTCTTCCTGCGCGGATCTCCGATGGGTAATTGCCATGGCGGTAGACATGACCAGATTTTTAACGAGGAGCTCGGCGATCGCCTGAGGCGCAGATTGTAATGCTCTGACTATCCCCATACTTGGATCATCGGCTAGCCGCCAATCCCCAGTCAAAAAGCATACAAAAAAACCTCTTGCTCCATTTGCCGATTGCACGAGGGCAGAGATCTCCAATTCAAGTTGAGAATCCTTTAGATCCTTACGCAGGAGCAGCGCTTCCGTATAGGCGATGGACTCCTCAAAGGTCATATTGTGGTTCATTTTTTTATAGGGGCTTAGATGCGATCTAGACAATGATTGGGTAAAAAGGCAGTCCAACCATTATCTAATTTGACACGACAACTCACACTAATCACCTGTTCAACGACACCTTTGTGATTGGCATATTGTTGACGGTTCGCATTCACGGCTACGCGATCGCCAACCTTAAAGGTTTTCCCAAGGGGCTTATTATCTATACCCATTCCCTGTTTCTTGTCAGCAAGATGGGGAATGGCTGCTTTTTTGAGAGTTGGAGCCGAATGAAAAGTCAAGGATGCGGCGGCATTTCCGTTGACTTGATAGTTATAACCCCTTCCTTGGATCAGTTGCAAACTCCCAATCTGAACGTTGGCTAAATATTGGACAAAGAGATCGACGGATATTTCCATTGTCTCCGCAAGGTCTTCAAACATTACAGGATAGCTCCAATAATTTTCCCCCACTTGCAGATCGGCTAATTCTTTCCATGCTTCAAATAGTTTTTGTCCAAACTGCGGTGCGAGATCCTCAATGCGATCGCCATTGGACTTGGTAGCAGAATCTATGGATGAACTGCTAGATGTCATCTTCTCAAGAGTTTTGAGCAAGTTTTGAGCAACGCGATCGCTTGCTGCTGTCCTTGCGCGAAGATATTCGAGAATCTGCTCAAACAAAGATTCACTAACGTTAACAGTCATAGGACTACCCGCACTAATCGCCTCAAAAACATTTAAAAATACTGTTTTGCACTTTGAACACAGGAAAAATGCAGTCTCTAGCCATTCTTATATGCTCAAATGTATGCTCAAAAGTAACATCAATAAGTTAACACCTATTTGGATGCGGCTTTGATATTGCAATTTTTTTAAATGTTAATCCCTTCCCCGCGTTAGCTAATGAGTTCTAGCCCCACTTGCCAGTTTTTCGGCAATGGTTCGTTACAAAGCTGATGGATTTGGGTAATACGATCAAACAACCAAGGATAGTTCAGGCGGTAAACGGGCATTAAGCCCAAGGGCGCTAACAATGCGGCGGCGGTCAGATCGGCGACACTAAAGCGATCGCCCACTAGATATCCAGTTTGCCAAAACTCGCCGAGCATGGCGATCGCGTTATTAATTTTTTGAGCAGCAACTCTTGCAGATTCTGCATTAACCCCATAAAGCAATCGGATCAGTCTAATTACGCTTTGACTGACCCACGAAGGATCGATATTTTTCCCCTCAGTGGCTCGGTACTGGGTATAGACACATCGCGTCGCTACGCCAATAGATTCATCAAATAGATCTTCTAAACGTAAAGCCTCCTTTTGTTGTAAGGGATCGGCAAAATAAAGGGGTAAGTCAGGTTGATAGGCTTCAAGAAACCGAATAATTTCAGTGGAGTCAGCGACTACGGCTGGACAATTTTTGAGTTGGGGCAGTAGTACGGGTAAGGTAGTCGAGCCTGACAATGATTTAACTCGTAAAATATGTAACCCTGGAGTGAGATTTTCAACTTGGTAAGGGATTTGTTTGTAACCAAGAGCAAGTCTAGCTTTTCGGCAATAGTGGGAAGTGCTGAACTGTAATAAAAGCATGAATCCTTAACTTAAATTAATTTAAAGTAGCAAATCATATGCTATATTCTCGTCTAAATTTTCACGGTCTACGGTGCTGTTGCCTATGCAAGCCAATCCAGTCTTTAAACCCACATCTCAATCTGGTCAATCTGGGTATCAGACCGCCCCATCTGGTTATCAGGCTTCAGTACCTGTGACAGTATATCGAGAACTGGCGGCGGAGTTGCAATCTACCCAAGCTAAACTATCCTTTTTTCAGTTGCAGAACGAGCAGCTCACCAAACAAAATCAAATGCTGCTGCAAGAGTTTGAAGCGATCGCCCAATCCACCGATCGCATTCAGGCAATACTTACCCAATCGAATTTGCCAGAGTCCAAACTATCGGAAGTCTTAGCTGGTATCCGCGCCTCCTCCCAAATTAATCCTGCCCAAAAGAACAATCCCCATCCGCAAGGTCGCCCGCCAGTCACTCAGCCTCGTCCTGCGGACAAACCCGCAACACAGGCAAATCCCCGTAAGGTTGCGGTGCAACAAACGACAAATGCAATTCAAGAAGCAATTTCAAGGGCAAGACAATTGGCGACCGAGGCAGCACCTCAGACTGATAGCGAGCCCGTGGGAGAAGCATTGTATTATGACAGTTCTTTTGCGGCTTTTGAGCCCCCCGCACCAGCCCCCAAGCCAAAGCCTAAAGTGCTACCCAAGCTAGAAATTCGCGAAGAAATCTCATCGCGACCTCTGCGTAATGAGTCCATAGAAGAGAATGCTGCACCCACTGGTTTGAGTGGTTGGGTACTGACCCTTACTATTGTAGCGATCGTGCTAACTTCCTTTGGTGCTGGCTATTTATTAATGCGCCCATTTGTAAAATAAGAGCCTAGGCAGTATTGGCTATTTCTGGCTCTTTAGCGTGAGTTCGGGATAATTTGAAACGAGCTTTGAGAAAAGGTTTGCGTAGCAAACCCTTTCTCAAAGCCCAAAAGTAAAAGCCTTGCTAAGCAAGGCTTTTACTTTTGGACTTTTAAAATTTGCCATCTTAGAAACCATTTAAGAATTACTTTCTGCGGTCAAAAACTCTAAGAGATCCCCCTCAATCCCCCTTAAAAAGGGGGAAGAATTTAATTCTCCCCCCTTTTTAAGGGCAGGGCTGTTTCAAGAACTCAATAATCGAAGATAATAAGAGTAAATACATTTCTCAATATTTTCTTCAGACTATTTGACTTAATTGAACTAAATTTAGACAATTTTGGCTATTAGTTTTAATGGTAATAAACGGCTCAAATGGCTAAATCTCGTTAAAACCCTGTAACTTTTATAAAAAGCAAAAGGCTAAATTAAGTCAAATAAAAGTAAATTCCCAGATTAAGCCTCATAAAAATATGTTTTTCTGATACTTAGTCCCAATTGCTCATTCTTGAAACAGCCCTGCCTTTTTAAGGGGGGCTGGGGGGGATCTAGTGAATTCTTAAATTGTTTCTAAACCTGAACTGACATTATTTATTAATCGCCCATCCTTTGCAAAAGAGAGATGCCGCGCAATGCGCGGCATCTCTCTTTTGGGTTTTATGTCCTGATATACTTGGCGACAGCAATATGTACAAGATGAATGGACAGACGTAAGTTTCTCGTTTTGAGCGGAGCGACGATCGCAGGACTAGGGGGATGCCAATGGTCAAATCCTTTCGATCGAAGCGATCGCTTAAGAGTACTAGGTTTACTGGGAGCGATTCCGAGCAAATTAATTAGTCAATTTGAATCGGCTTCACAGATAAAAACGGAATTTAAAGCCGAAAGTTTACCCGCAAAGCTCTGGCAGGAACTCCAAAACTCACCAAACCTAGCTAAAGAGAAAGTACCGCAACTGGTTAGCCTCGGTGATAGCTGGCTTGATCCTGCGATCGCTCAATCCTTGATTCAACCGATCGCACCAAACCTCCTAGACAAGATCCCTCAATGGCAAAAACTCTCTCCCTTCTGGCAGCAGAGCGTAACGCGCAACAATCAGGTATGGGGAGTCCCCTATCGCTGGGGCGCAACGGCGATCGCCTATCGCAGCGATAAATTGAAGTTCGATATTACTCAATGGTCTGACCTTTGGCGACCCGAACTAAAGCAAAAATTATCCTTACCCGATGATGCAAGGGAAGTGATCGGACTTGTCTTAAAAAAGATGGGGCAGTCCTATCAAGTAGATAATCTTGCCGAACGCAAAGATATTTTTACCGCATTAATCCAAGATCTCAAGACTCTTAGCCCGCAGGTTTTAACCTATTCCTCCGACAACTATTTACAATCTCTCCTGAACGCCGACACCCTAGCTGCGGTGGGTTGGACGAGCGATATCTATAAGACAGCTAAGCAAAATCCCAATCTCAAAGTAGTAATTCCCCAAGATGGGACAGCCCTATGGAGTGATATCTGGGTCATTCCAAAGGGAGAAGTGGCGATCGCCACTACCGCATGGATGAATTTTTGTCTTACCCCCGAAATCGCCATACAACTGACATCCTTAACCGATGCAGTTAGTCCATCCAGTGCATTAGACAAAGTCCCCAACAGTGTCAAAGCCGATCCCATCAAGTTTTTCTCCCAAGACATTCTGGCAAAAAGCGAGTTAATTTTACCCCTGTCTCCCGCAACACTTACACAGTATAAAGATCTCTGGACAAAGCTGCGATCGGGAACGCTATAATCAATGGGATATTTCTAAAATAAATTACATTAAAACGAGAAATTAAAATAAGAAATAGCCTTAAGCGCGTGACTAAGCATAAAAGGAAAGGATTTATATGGTAAGGATGGGCGGCGCTTCGTGCCACCCATCCTTACTTTTGTGATTGCACAAAAGATATAAGTAAATGGGCATAATTAAATATAAAACCCTAAAACCTGCGGCGCACGCTGTGCGTGTGCCAGAGTTTTTAGCTCTGGATTTTAATTACGCTGAGGTGCTTAGGAAACAGTTCGGAAATAGTTAGGGAATAAGTAGAGATGAAACTTTACATTTGGCGCAATCTATTCCACACTCCTCAATTACTTTTTCGGCTCGTTTCTCTTAGCGTGCTTCTTGGCGCTCTTGTTAATGGGATGAGTTACCGTTCGCCAGCTTTCGCCCAATCCCAAACCCCACATCCTAGGGTTTACGGACTAGGAATCTTTCCAAAACTACCGTCCGCAGGGCAATCTAGATGTGCAGATCTCAGAAATATTGTTTATTTGGATCTATTGGCTCCTAAGGATGGCGCAAAAACTATTGCCCCCTATCCTACTTTTTATTGGCATATCGACCATAAATCCATAAATGAAGCAAATGAAACAAATGAGACAAATACCGATAAGAGTTTTTATGTAGATTTTATTTTGAGGGAGGGAAGTGACATTAAAGCCAAAATGATTTTTAGAAGTCGCTCAGAAAGCCCTATTAACAAGCAATCTGGGTTATATCGGTTTACACTTCCCCAAAATGCACCTCCTTTGCAAGTGGGCAAGACTTACATGTGGCAGATTCGTTACACGCAGTCTGTGTATGGAGATAAGAGCCTTGGCGATCAAATTAACACTAGAGCGATTGTTAAATTAGAGACTAACGCATCTGTCACTGACAAAATCAAAGATGCTTCTACGGCTTTAGATAAAGCCAGAATCTTTGCTCAAAATCTCTACTGGTATGATGCTCTAGATGCCTATACCCAATGGATTGATACCCATCCCCATGATCCAGAGGCTCTAAGTGAGCGCTTGTCCATGTTAGATCAAATCGTTGAACCAATGCCAAAGCTCAAATGCCCTATCAAAGCAAACTTAAATAATGCCAAACCAATTAACTCCAAGCAATCTACTCAGCCCGCGATGAAGTAGGAAAATCCTTCCTAGTTATACCAAGTTAAGAAATGGCTACGCCATTTCTTAACTTGGTATAAGGATGAGTTGTATTTATATGGTAGGGATGGGCAGCGCGAAGCGCTGCCCATCCC
>NZ_SELU01000012.1:0-86937 GCF_006861605.1 Pseudanabaena sp. UWO310
CAAACTCATTAGGACTAGGCAAACTAGCAGGATGAGAACGCAGGATTTTAGAATTAAAAGCGATCGCTCGTTTATGCTTAAAGCCAAACCCATCACCCGAACTACCACGGCAAGCATTGAGCAAAGGACAAGTCTCACAAATAATTTTCGTGTCAGCGATCGCCTTATCGCGCAGAGCAGCGATTGCCCCCGTCCGCGAGCAATTTGCCTGAGTATCTAAAGACTCACCCGATTTAGCACGACGTAACTTACCTGATTTATTAGTCAAGCCATTGTGACGAGCAGGCAAAATCGCCCAATCCTGCAAAGTGGAAGTCGTGACATTGCGCGAATCATTAGATATATAGATGATCCTTTCAACACCATCAAACATTTCAGGACGCAAGCGCCCCGCATCATAGCTTTTGCCCGTACCTGTTGCTGAAGCATCAAGGACATGTTTGTGAGTTAATAATGAATCACGCCAAGTTTCCAGCCTTGTCCCTGACTCATATTCCAATTGGGAGACTGGGGATTGAGGCGATCGCCTAACTTGAGATTTATTAGTAAACCCCTTAGCAGTCTTCTTCGGAAAAAGCTTGTCTTTCAACCATTGAAACGGTGAAAACTTTGGCTTAGGCTGGTAATTAGCAATTTGGAAAAACTGCTCGACCGTCAAAAGCTGAATTGCTGTCCCACTGGATAGCTCATCAATATCATTATCAGTTTTAGCAACCTGACCCCACCAGAGGATATCTACCGTAAAATCTAGCTCAGCCAGAAAAGCCAAATTCTTCTCATGGCGGCGCATTACGGAGGGGTTACCCACATCACCCGCATCGATCGCATATTCCAAACGAGTTAACTCAGGTTTAGCCCCAATTGCATCAAGGTAACTTTGTAAATTTTTTTTACTAGCCACAAACTGACCGCCCGAAGCACCGATCGCTATACAGCCACGCAGCTTAGAAGCAAGATAAGGCTTAACGCCAGTACCTTCAACCAAGACCACACGCTGACGATCGACCTGAATATCACCATGAAAAGCAAGGGGTAGCTCCCCATTTTGTTGTTGAGCCGAGATACCAAAAGGCTTATGCCACCGATAGCGCCCAGAACTAGCATCACGTAAACGGATTTGAAAACCGAGGATTTGACCATCAGGATTCTTAATGGGCAGAATATAGCCAGAATTAGTTGATTTAGCTCCCAGATTTTTGATTTCAGCATCAGATAAGCCACGACTAACTAAATCGGCTCTATCTAAATTGTCTAGATCCAGTTTCTGTAAATAACCTTGATAAAGGCGATCGCGTTGGGCATTATCAGGCAACTTCGCCAAACCATCCCGCTTTGCCTTTTGTTGAGCTAGCCGCAGTTTTAAATTGCGATCGCGACGCTCTTGGCGCTCCAATTCAGACTCAGGACGTTTGCGGACATATTTACCTGCAAAGTAACTGCCATTGGTTTCGCCCAGATATTTCCAATCCGCCAGACCGACATCGCTGGGATGGGTCATGCACAGCACAAAATCTTGGTTATCGGAGGCAATTCGACATTTACCTTTGATGTCATCACAGATTGGACAAGAATTATTTGCCTTAGTTGGTGAAAACTTTCTGGAAGAATACTGGTTATTTAAGGAAGTCATTATTTTTGACCTCCTTGGTGCTTGCCAAAGGAGATCTCAACAAAGAGAAGATCCTGCAAGAGATGAAAAATTAAAAACATCTAGATTGTCCTGATTGTAGGGTTTGTGGCGACTTCAATCAGAAAACAGACAGACTTTTTGAATTCAGTTCAATAATTAATTATTGGTTCTTGCAAAAAAATTAAAAAATTTGCAGCAAAAACTATTGCTAAACCTATATCTTGCGTTAAGATATAAGGAAGCACTGAACAAAATTGCGTTTCCAAAGCAACATCTGTCCATTTTCGGATATTAAATTTAAAAACCTTCGGGTTTACAAGAAAGCTGGTGAGGTGGAAGTCACTGGCTTTTTTGTGTTTGAAGGGAAAAACGAACTAAGTAATCTCCTAGATATAAAAAACTTCAATTTAAGCATACATCGATCGCTCTAGATCTGATCTATAAAAGATCAAAAAAAGATCAAAATTTTATTGAATTTATCCTGCATAGGATCGTCTCTTTTTCATACTGTCATCTGCGACACAATTTTTAAGCAATAGCATGGCTAATTCAGTGAAGGAAGAGAAGCAACACCTAGTGCAGGATGTATTGATAGTCAATCAACCAAAGTGGATTGTGGTTATAGTGGTAAAGCTTTCATTCTGGCGATTCTACATATTTTTTACTGATGTTTGCAGGTTGTCGTTCCTCCTGTGGGGCGAAAAGGCTTTGTTGTCCCACAAAAGCGCTGGGTAGTTGAAAGTACTTTTGCTTGGTTTTCTCGCTTTCGACGTTTGACAAAAGAGTACGAACTTTTACCTGAAACTGCTGAGGCTTTTTTCTATGTCGGCATGATTCACATTCTCCTCGAACGTCTCGCTTAACTTCTCAAACACGCTCTCAGTCAAAAATGCTTTGGAAGAAAATCAATGAAAATACATTCAGATTTAAAATATTTGCTAATTATCATTGGTAAAAAGTTGAATAAAACTTCATCTCTTAATTACTATTGTGATGAAGAACCAAATTCATTTTCAATTCAGGAAATCCAACTAGAGTTTGATGGATTAAAGTCGTTAAGGATATTCTGTGGAACTGATGGTTCATCAATTTGTTGGGATAATGGAGATCTTAAACCGATAAATATGGGAGAATATGGGAAAGTAGTAATTTCTAGCCTGTCTAAATATCATGAGGAGTTGAAAAATTTAGTTGATAAAAAACTTGAAAAAGTTTATTTAGTTACGTCAGAGATAGAAAAATGTATATTTGCAATTAAATTTGTCTTTAGTTATAACTTTGAATTAGTTGTCGCAAATGTTGGTGACGATTTGAAATTGCAAAAAAAACTTACACCAGAAATTATTAAAGAAGAAAAATCCCTATTTCTAGATATACAAGAAACTAGTCACCGACAATAGAATACAAAAAAAGAATACAAAAAAATTATCAGTATTAATCCCCATTCCTTTGAGTATTTCAGTAAGTGATTGGGAATGCCTCGTTTGATAGTGATTCAGTATTGTGGAAATATTTTCTTTTGCATTGATAAGCAATCGGTGTTTTAGAGATATGGAGGTGCTCGGAGATTTTGAATTGTAGTCTAACCACTGCTTGATCGTGTCAGCATCAACTGTTTATAAGCTTACAAGCGAGAATTAGGAATTTGCTTGTTCATAATTTGTTCGTAATATTGTCAACCTCTTTACTGTTGTGCTAGAAAGTAGGCGCTATTTTGCATAAAGATGTTTATTAGATTGTAATGGTAGAGCAAAAGGAGCAATATTTTCATAAGCTTTTGCTGCTTGCAATACTAATGCATCATTATATTTAGCCGCGACAATTTGGAGACCTACAGGTAATCCATCCTTGGTAAAACCAATGGGGATAGAAGCCGCAGGTTGTTGCGTGAGATTAAAAATATAGGTAAAAGGTGACCATTCTCTTTGTGAATCGGGAACATTGGCAGGAATTGAGGGTGGTTTGTTTAGTCCCACAGGGAAGGCGGCGATCGCTAAGGTTGGAGTTAATAGCAAATCATAATTTTGGTGGAACTTTTGTAAATGTCTTCCTAAGGCTTCACGGGCATCTTGGGCATTAATATATTCTGCAAGAGTGAGGCGATCGCCTGCTGCTGCTGTTGCTCGTAAACCTTCCTCAACTACCGCACGTTGTTCTGGGGTGAAGCTCCGTAATAATTTAGCTGCACCTGCTTGCCATAGGGTTTGAGAAATCTTACGCGGATTCGGAAAATTTGGATCAACCTCTTCGACGATCGCTCCTAACTGAGCAAATACTGCCACAGCTTTTTTTACTAAATCCGCAACCTCAGGATCAACATCGGCATAGCCCAAATTAGCGCTAAAAGCAATGCGTAAACCTGTGATGCTCTGATCTAGATTTGCGGTGTAGTCCAAATTTTGATCAGGTAAAGCATACCAATCGCGCACATCAGGATGGGCGATCGCATTTAAGGTCAGCGCCGCATCGGCAACAGTGCGTGAGAGAACCCCGACATGAAAAACCGTTCCCGTATGGGCGATCGGATAACCCGCCACTCTGCCAAACGTTGGTTTAATTCCGAATACTCCTGTTAAAGATGCAGGCGCTCTTACCGAGCCACCACCATCGGTTCCTAAATGGAGGATGCCAAATCCTAAAGCCGCTGCCACGGCTGCACCGCCACTACTTCCCCCTGGAGTAAGGTTGATATTCCAAGGATTGCGGGTAATTCCTGTCAAGGGGCTATCGGTGACCCCTTTATAGCCAAATTCGGAAGTCGTAGTTTTACCGAGCAGGATCGCACCTTGTTCGCGGAGTCGAGCGACGGCAGGAGCATCTTCATCCCATGCTTGATCGGGATTGATGGCTTTACTGCCACGTCTTGTCGGTAATCCTTTACTTAAAAGTAAATCCTTCGCCGTAAAGGGAATTCCATCTAAGGTTCCAAGGGGATTGCCCTCGCGCCAACGAGTTTCGGAGGCTTTTGCTTCAGCGATCGCAATTTCAGGATCAACGGCGATCGCAAAGGCATTCACCAAATCGTTGTAGTCCTCAATCCGTTGTAGAGATGCTTTAGTGACTTCCACTGGTGACAGTTCACCTTGGCGATATTGCGCTCCAATCTCTGCTGCTGATAAATCTGCTATTTCTGACATATGATTAAGTGATGATTAAAATCCCCCTCTCTCTTAGGAGAGGGGCAATAAACTCTAGATTGTCACCTTAGTTCCATCAAACTTAGTGAATGTGAAACCGCTAAACTTTTCACGGAAGGTTGAGCCTTCATCTCGGAGAATGGCGATCGCCACCGCTTCACCCAACGCCAACGAAGCCGAAGCATCAGTACGCCAGTGAATACCCGCACTATTGCGACCTAAGCCAATATTTGCCGCCAATTTATTCAACTCACCTTCTACGGTTAGCGGTGCGCCTTGATAGGGAATCAATTTCGTAGGATCTTTGGGATCGGGAATCACAGGATTAGGAATCACATAGCTACCATCAAATAGAGCTTTTAAAATGGTTACACTTGCTCCTGCGGCTACCGATGCGCCTCCTGGATAAGAGGAATGGGTTGGAGAGCCTTCGGGGAAGAACTGAGGCAATAGATAGCTCTTATTATTGCTATAGAGGCGATCGAGGATTTCGGAATTGAATACATCAGGATGAATGGGATAGTCAGTTTTCTTCACTTTGTTATTGTGAACCAAACCGCCAAAGGCTTCCGATCGCAGACGGCGATGGACATAATATTTCTGCCAATAGGCTGCCCGAATTGCATGGGCACTCACCGCAGCAATTAAGCCCTGAACATAGCCAGGTCCAAAAGTTCCTGAACCACCCACTTGAGTTTTCGATTTATTGTAGGGATTGCTAGGGTTATAAGGAGCACCCACACCACCTGCTAGAGGATTATCCTTAGCTGGTTTACCCAACAAAATTAGAGCTGCGTTAGTATATACGGGTGGCGGATTATGGGCGATTTCTCCTTGATCGCGTCCATTAATAAAGTAGCGGCGCACGGGATCAAATTTGATTTCGCGCCCAGAACTGCCTCCATTCTGGACAAGTAGCCACTCATCATAATTAACTTGGAAGCTATTGTCTGGAGTGGCAAGAGGGACACGATGAAGCTGAGCATAGGACTGAGTTCCTGCGGGAATAGGACGCAGTAGGAACTGTGACACATAGGGACCAGTATCGGCTCCTGACAGCGTGAAGTAAATAGTCCGTCCAGTCCCATCGGTATAGAAAGCGGAACCTCTAAATAGAAGTTCGGGTGTAATCCGACCATTTTCCTTAGGACTTTTAAATCCAGACAGGCGATTGAGATCCTGAACTGCGGCTAAGATCAGGGGATTATTCGTGTCATTGCGATATTCGCTAAAGGGAACATCCTGCAATAGCCCTTGCCAAGCAATTTCTACATATTCAGCGGCTTGTTCGGCACTATCGAGGGTAGGAGGAATTGGAATTGGGAATAGCGCAGGATTCAGCCCAGTCAAACTGACTGCTAAAGGGGTTAATGGTTGTACCAATTTGCGACCGCCGCCAAGAATGATCTGCTCATATTTGTCTGGATCACCCGATCGCAAAGCATTGATGAGAGATTGATAAGCCTTGAGATCAACTTCACCTAATTGATTATGTGGCAAGCCTCTAGTATCGGTAGCGATTTTGTTAGGATACTTGGCTTCATCGCCATTGGTGGGATGGTTAGGAATGGGTTGCTTGAGATGCTCTGCACATTTAATCCGCACTTGATAAGCCCTAGCAGGGAAGTCATTGCCTGTAAATTTTGAAATGGGCTCGGCTTGAGCAGTATTCTCTTGATTTTTGAATAGAGATGGTGTGATAACTCCTGCGACGGCTGTGGAAGCGGTGAAGAGTCCGACGCGACCGAGAAATTTGCGTCTACTTGCACCAAGACGTTCTTTGGGCGATCGCACTTTTTTTATTGATTCTGGATTAGATTCTGGGTTGAACTCGTGAACATAATCAGATGGTAGCGATGCATCTTGAGGATCATCCGACATAAATATCTCCTAAATATATCCTAAATGGCTTCTAAACTAATGAACAAGAGAAAAATCTAATCTACGGCAACTCGATAGGTTTTTAGTAGTTTTATGCATAGGCAAAACTATCTCATGAAGTAACCCAAAAAATTGGTATTCCACGATTCCAAAATCAATGATTTCAGATCGTTACCCCTAGCACATCTCCCTTGTTGGGAGATGTGAATAAGAAAATCTATAAAAAATCTCTTCTATAGCAATGAAGGTTTTGCTTAGAGCCTAAAACCCAAATAGACAAAGGCGGTGCTTCGCGCCGCCTTTGTCTATTTGGGTTTTGATTTTTCCTAACTATCTCTTGCATTGCTATATTAGCTCTGAAAAAATTGGTTAGGAGGTCGGGAAAGTCCCAGATTTTCGCGAAGGGTTTTGCCCTCGTACTCCTTCCGAAAAATTCCCCGTCGTTGCAGTTCAGGAACTACCTTTTCCACAAAATCATTTAGTCCTTCAGGCACAAACGGGAACATAATATTAAAACCATCGGAGCCCTCTTCAAATAGCCATTGCTCCATTTGATCGGCGATCGCTTTGGCAGTACCGACAAAGGCTAAGCCGCCATAACTACCAATCCGTTGCGCCAACTGGCGAATGGTGAGGTTTTCCCGCTGGGCGAGGGAGACGATGCGATCGCGGGCGCTACGGCTGCCATTAGACTGGGGAATTTCGGGTAAAGCACCATCGGGATCGAAACCTGAAACATCATAACCAAGGGCGCTATTTAGGCTGGCAATACCGCTATCGTAATGGACAAGACTATCTAAATGAGCGCGTTTAGCGATCGCTTCTTCGATAGTTTCACCCACAATTACCAAAACTCCTGGCAGAATTTTGATTGAATCAGGATCGCGTCCGATCGCCTTAGCCCTTCCCTTAATATCCGCAAAAAGCGCCTTACCCGCTTCCAAATTACTAGCAGGTGCAAATACAACTTCCGCTGTTTCCGCCGCCAACTGTCGCCCCGCATCCGATGCTCCCGCCTGAACGATTACGGGATAGCCCTGTACAGGTCGAGCAATATTTAAAGGACCTCTCACGGAGAGATATTTGCCCTTATGCCCAAGCACATGGAGTTTATCAGGATCGAAATAAATACCTGATTCCACATCACGAATGAAAGCATCATCCGCAAAGGAATCCCATAGCCCCGTCACCACATCATAGAATTCCCGCGCTCTGCGATAGCGTTCATCATGTTCTAGTTCTTCTTCTAATCCAAAGTTTAGCGCTGCATCGGGATTAGAAGTAGTGACAATATTCCATCCTGCCCGCCCCTCACTAATATGGTCAAGGGAAGCAAACCGACGAGCTATATGGAAAGGTGCATCATAGGTTGTCGAAGCTGTGGCAACTAAGCCAATATGTTCGGTAGCAGTAGCAAGGGCTGAAAGTAGGGTGAAGGGTTCAAAGGAGGTAACAGTGTGACTACGTTGCAAAGCGGCGATCGGCATATTCAATACAGCCAAGTGATCCGCCATAAAAAACGCATCGAACTTTCCCTGTTCTAATTTTTGAATAAGTTTTTTAATCGTGGGAAAGTTGAAATTAGCATCAGGCAAAGCATTGGGATAGCGCCATGCTCCTGTATGGATGCTGATGGGACGCATAAATGCGCCCAATTTTAATTGTTTCGTTTTGGTCATTGTCTCTTGTTTGCTGGCTGGCTAATATCCAATAATTCCAATTCCCAAAATGGCAACGTCATTGTGGGAATCTCAAAACCTTATAGGGTTTGCTTTTTAATTCACGAGAGTGTTGTCACACTTTCGTGAATTGGTATAAATCTTGGGAGATTCCTGAAGAGTGGAACTTTCCCAAGATTTATTTTTGTCAAGGTGATTTGCTTTCTTAAGCAGCGATCGCTAATTCACGACGAGTTTGCGAGATAAACCATTGCTGCAAATCTGGAGCGCTATATACCTGATCGGCAATAAAGTGATCGCCTTCGGGGAACACCGTCAAATTAACTGATACGCCCAGACCGCGCAAAGTCTCCACAAACTTTTCCACATCGGCAATGGGGATATTCGCGTCCTGTCCACCTTGGAACACCTGTACAGGAATATCCTTGAGTTTGGCTAGATCTTTCTCCGCGATCGCTTGAGGTACACGACCTGATACCGCAACCACACCCGCAAAGCGATCGGTATAGGCTGTGGCAATATGCCATGTACCTGCTGTACCGAGGCTAAACCCTGCGATGATCACCTGTGCTGGATTAATTGGATTATTGGCTAGCAAATGATCGAGAAACGCAATCACATCTTCAGCCCGTTCGACCCAAGTTTGATCCGCAGGCAGTTGAGGTGCAGCAAAAAAGTAGGGTAATGACTGCGATTCATTTACAAATAGTGGCAAGCCCCACTTCAGCAAAACATTCAAATCGTTACCGCGATCGCGAGCGCCATGCAGAAATAGCACCAAGGGGGCAGATTCACTCGCCGCAGGTGAAAACAAGTAGGGAAAAGTTCCGTGGGCAGTATCAAAAGAGCGTTGTTCGACGGTCATAGTCTTAACTCCTATAGGGTTGCTGGTGATTGCAGATATTGCGAACAAGGGGCTTAAGCCCTTTGTTTGTTTATCTAATTTGTTCATCTAATTTTATGAAATACAAATATTTAGTATCACTAATTACTTGACTCTAAAAATATGATAACTCTATACTACGGCTTGTCGATAGATTTACCGTAGTATTTTTAATCATCGACCAAATTTAGAGACATAACTCTGGAGAATTTACATGAGCAATCAGTCCATTGTCGTTAAGCCCACATCTACCTTCACTGGCGCAGAAATTGAAGGTGTAGATTTGTCTCAGCCTCTATCCGATGAAATCATCAAAGATATTCGTAATGCGCTTTTAAAATGGAAAGTCATTTTCTTCCGCAATCAAAATCTTGATCATGCAGGTCAAGTTGCTTTCACTTCCCGCTTTGGTGAAGTGACCTATGCCCATCCTCACGAAGATGAACCGATCACCGATCATCCTGAAATTCTCCCCATCGATCGCAGCCGCTACGAACGCCGCAATGGGTTACAACGCTCTAGTTATGAAAGCCGTTGGCACACCGATGTCACCGCCGCCGTTAATCCTCCCGCAGGTTCGATTTTGCGGGCGGTGAATGTTCCTAGTGTTGGTGGTGATACCACTTGGACTAATTTGGTTGCTGCCTATGAAGGATTATCGGAACCCATCCGCGAACTCGCCGATAAGCTCAAAGCGCAACATCATTTCAATGCAGGTTTGAATATTCCTGCCAATAGCAAACTTGCTCAACGTATTGCTGAGAATCCAATTGTTTCGATCCATCCTGTTGTGCGTGTGCATCCTGAAACTGGCGAAAAGGCTCTATTCGTCAATCCTGGATTCACCTCCCACATTATTGGTCTTTCTCGCAAAGAAAGTAAGCTCTTGCTAGAGTTATTCTTCAACCAAATCAAGAAACCCGCCTACACCACTCGCTTCCGTTGGAACAATGGCGATATTGCCTTCTGGGATAACCGTGCCACTGCTCACCTCGCGCCTCAAGATCTCGATCATCTAGATGTTGAGCGCATTCTCTATCGTACTACCATTACTGGTGATGTTCCCGTCGGTGCTGATGGATTCCGTTCCGAAATTGTTGAAGGTGAAGTATTTAACAGTAATTTGCCGAGCGTTTTGCAGCAAAAATCTGAAGAGCTGAAAGCAGAACCAGTTCTTGTCTAGAATCCTAACTAATTCAAATAGAGAGTTGCGGCGCTTCGCACCGCAACTCTCTATTGGGTTTGATGTCCTGACTTAAGTGACTATAGCTATAACATCAGACCTATAAGTTTATTGACTTTGCGATCGCCGATAGATGTTAGGATCATGCTTCTCCATAAATCTTTCAGGGTTGCCTAACGATACAAATCCGTATTGATGATACAGACCCTGTGCGTCAGCAGTGGCTAACATCCAACGTCGTAACCCTTGAAGCTGCGGATGTTTGATGATACATTCAATCAACCACTTCCCAAGTCCCTTTTTTCGATACTCTTCAACGACAAAGACATCTGCAAGGTAAGCAAAAGTAGCATAGTCTGTTACAACGCGACCAAAGCCAATTTGTTTGTTGCCTTGAAAGAGACCAAAACATAGAGAATTATCTAAAGATTTAACGACAACTTCTCTAGGTATATCTTTTGCCCAGTACGATAGACTGTTCAAGAAGTGGTAGATCAACTCAAAGTCTAAATTCTCTCGACAATCACTAACCGTAAATTTTTCCTGTTTCCATTCCATAAAGCAGTTTCTCCGAACTCAACAATCAAGTAGATTTATTATGTCCCGATCGCTTTTCAATTACTTGTACTTTGCGATCGCCAATAACTTCTCCGAACTCAGCAACGAAGTCAACCATTTGGAGTGCCTAATCTTGGCTAAAAATAAACAACTTTAATGGATGTATCACTTCGGGATAAAGGTTTGTGGTTCACAAGATAGCGATCTGTTCTGCGGGTAGCCGCTTGTTATAGAAGCGACTATTTATTTTTACATATTTTAATCTCCGCGTACTTGACCAAAATCGACTAATTCATATCGAAAATTTGTGCATCCATGTTTGGCTAGATAATTTACTATTGATGGAAATCCGTAAATGAAAGTATCAAAGGTAATCCAACCAAGGCTTAAGGTTTGGTCTTCAAAACATATGTCCATAGTGTTAGTAGATATTGGGATTTCTTCTGGAGCAATTCGCCAATTTTCATCTTGTTTCACAACTTGAAGTTGCCCAACGTGGGAACCGATATCAATGCCCCATGCACTAGCACTAGTGAAAGAAGATCGTTGCTTCAACTTTTTAGCAACTTCGGGATGATCATCAGGATGTTCTGCATCTCCTCCGTTAGAAAGTCTATTGAAAGTTTCTCTCGCTCGAACTTGATCAGGAGATATCCCTTTAGGATGCCAAGGAGGAAGAGCATACAGATTATAATCAAGGCAATTATATTGCCATAATTCCCTTTCTAAATGATTTCCTACCAGATCGCTACAAGAGCAGGTTAAGTCAGCTACAATCCCGTCATGTCCATTACAGTCGCCTTCTCCTAAAAACTCCGCTCCAAATTCTTCAAAAAAAACTACTAATGGATGATGTACATCATATTCTGCATCATAATAAAATTCTTGACCATTCGATAATTTTTTAAAGCAGGGTTTTAACCTATGTACACATAAAGAACTTCCAATTCTCACTACCGTATCCTTAGCTTCGGCTTCTTTTCCTAACCAGCCAATACCTACTGGAGGAATAGCTAGATTTCTTGCGGTTAGCCAATCGGCTATGGGTGGTTCTAAAGGTACTTCTACCTCCAAATCTGCATCTAACAATTGTGCTTGAGCTGATGACTCCGATGCATACCAAGCCGCGCATCGAGCAAGTATCTCTTGCAGTTCCTTAGCAGCATCCATCATCTTGTCTAAGTCGGCAAAAGTACCAACAATAGTCATGCTAAAGCGATCTTCAGGGATATAATTTGGGATCAAAAGGCTTTCAGTGTCAAGTGGAAATGTCGGTGGACGTTCCAATGCAAACATGAAATTATCCATAATTTTTGATTAAGCCCCTAGGAGGTAGCCCGACTATTTTGGCATAAGTGGTCAAACTTAATAGAAATTGCTCACCTTTGGAAGCATAACTTAAAGTTTTAACGCAATTGCGCTTTAATTACTTTACTAAGGGCAAAATACCGCAGGTTTCTACTTTAAGTCAAGTGCGATCACGGCTCTTGTAATGCTGTAGGTAATTTAATAAAAATGACCGACATTGCACGTATTTATAACGAAATGATAAAAGATATGACAATATTCTATTACGATTAGGGATTGAATTCGATCGCTTCCCACATTGCGATCGAGAAGAAAACGCATAAACTAAGCGGGAATAGCATATATTTTCTCAGACTTGATCGTACTAAATAGCTTGCTGTAAGCGATCGCATTTCAATTACTTGTACTTTGCGATCGCCAATAACTTCTCCGAACTCAACAACTAGGTATATTTTTTAGTCTCCGATCGCTTTTCATTTTGCCAATAGTGGTTAAGTTCCAATGCGATACCAGTAGTGGTAAGCATAACGAAACCCCAAACTCTCATAAAGACTGATAGCTGACGAATTTGCGGCAACAACTTGCACAAAAGCTACCTTCGCTCCCATCTGACCGCCCCATTGTAGTAGCCCTTCACATAGCTCTCTTGCAAGTCCCCTACGGCGATAATCAGGAGATGTAGCTACATCAAACAGTCCTAGTTGCCCTTGCTCCAATACACCCAGCCCACAGCTAGTAGGTACTCCATCTTGAGACTTCTTAATGGCGAAGGCACAGGGACTCTTAATGGATTGAAGCATCTTGAGGTGAATTGCTTGGGATGCTTCCAACTTGCCAGATATCTGCTGAAATATATTTAGCCACGACTCTGGGCTTGCAGCACAAGTTGGTAATTCAGCTTGACGTTGGATATCAAGAGATGTGGTCATCACCAATGACATATCTACAAACCGATAGCGTTTTTCTGCAAGTAAGCTATCAATTTGCGGTGGAGCAGATATGGATGTTAATCGAAATATTGGTTGTAGTCCACGATTCTGATAAATTTGCTTAATATGATCTACTTGGGATTCTGATAGTTCTTCCGAGTCTTGCGTACAATTAGCTGAGTTAGCTCGCTTGGTATAGCCATCGGCAAAACGTAGATGCCAACCATATAAATCTTGGCTATCAAGCGCAGGCCATGCTGAGAAAGCAGCAGATTCGATGGATTCCATATCTGAGCGCCCAACTTATTGTTTGAATAATGCAATTGCGATTAATTACTGGACAAACTATCGCAGAGTCCTAATTTAAGTCAAGTAAGTCAAGTGCGATCGCTACTCTTGTACTGTAGGTGCGCTTTCGATCGCTTCCCATAGGGCAACGCCATTTTGGGCATTGTTATGATTTGGGGCTTGCTTCAGGACGGGATCTAGTGGTAGGCTCATGGCAAGATAATCTACGATAATTTACAGTATTTACCGTAAATTAAATGCTGATCACTTAAACTCGCTTCTGCGGATTAATATATGACCATTCAAAAGGTTGGAATTTTGAGTCCAGGGGATATGGGACAGGCGATCGCCACAGTGCTTTCTCAACACGGATTGCATACCTTGGCAGCCCTAGACAGTCGCAGCGATCGCACTCGCCAGTTAGCGACTGAGGCAAAGATTGAGGATGTGGGTTCGCTCAAAAATCTGGTAATCGAAGCCGATCTGATCCTGTCGGTGCTGGTTCCAGCCGCCGCCACAGAAGCCGCAGAGCAAATTGCGCCGATAATTCGCGCTGTCGGTAAACCATTGCTCTATGTCGATGCCAATGCGATCGCCCCCGACCGTGTTAAACGAATTGGGCAAATTATCACCGCAGCAGGGGGGCAGTTTGTGGATGCATCGATTATTGGACCACCACCACGGGTTCCCGACCAGACCCGCATTTATGCCTCTGGCACTCAGGCAAATCAACTGCTTGCTCTCCGAGACTATGGACTGGATATTCGCGTCATTGGCGATGAAA
Source organism: Pseudanabaena sp. UWO310 (assembly GCF_006861605.1). Classification (NCBI taxonomy): domain Bacteria; kingdom Bacillati; phylum Cyanobacteriota; class Cyanophyceae; order Pseudanabaenales; family Pseudanabaenaceae; genus Pseudanabaena; species Pseudanabaena sp. UWO310. The sequence goes on from NZ_SELU01000012.1 coordinate 14,261, forward strand.
TTGGACAGGCTTCAGGACTCAAGATGTGTTATGCCGCCCTAACCAAGGGGTTAACCGCGATTGGAACCGAATTGCTAATTGCGGCGCATCAATTGGGCTTAGATGCTTCCCTAGAAGCGGAACTAACCAATAGTCAATCAGGATTGTTGAACCATTTAAGCCGATCGATTCCGAGCATGACACCAAAGGCGCATCGCTGGATTGGGGAAATGGAAGAGATTGCCGATACATTTAAAGCATTGGGATTAACGGAACAGATCTTCCAAGGTGCGGCGGATATCTATCGCCTAGTCAAAGATACCTCCCTCGGCAAAGAAACTCCTGAGGAACGCGATCGCGATCGCTCCCTTTCTCAAGTGATTACCACTCTTGCAAACGAAATATAGTGGGTTTCATGTTGCCTGCGGCAAAATAAAAACCGCAAATCCTGAGTGTGATTGTTTTTCGTTTTTCAAATGAGTATGCACTCGTTTGAAAAACGCTATGAAAAAATAAGGCTCAATAGGTGTTTCGGGGAGGTGCTTTATCTTAAATGACTGAAATGGTTGATGCACAATGGTTTTAGCATCGGAGGTATTCGATATCTGAAACACCCATCATGAAAAGCATTGGGCCGTTTATGATGTTTGACCTCCCCGAAACACCTATTGAGTCTACTTTATTTCATTAATAAACTTGGTTGCAGATAGATAAATTTCTTGCTTTTCATCTTCTGTCTTTTTATCATAGGCGTTAACCATGAGTGAGACTCTTCCATTATCAGTAAAGCTTTCACGATTCTTATCGACAAAGTGCCAATATAAATAGTTAAATGGACAAGCAGTTTCACCCGTTTTTTCCTTCACATTGTATCTGCACTGTGAGCAACAGTTGCTCATTTTATTGATATAGTTGCCAGCGGAGACATAGGGCTTAGATGCTAATATGCCTCCATCTGCAAAGGTAGACATTCCTAGTACATTCGGTAGTTCAACCCATTCATAGGCATCCACATAGGCGAGCCAAAACCAGCGGTTTAGATGGCGAGGATCGACGTTGATGAGATTGCTGAAATTGCTTAAAACCATCAAGCGTTGAATGTGATGGGAATAGCCATAATTTAAAACTTGAGCGATCGCATCTTTGAGACATAGCAGATCTGTATTTGCATCCCAATATAGCTGGGGCAGATTGTTATCAAATCCGAAATAGTTACTCTCGCGGACATCTGGCATTTTTGCTTCGTAATAAACGCGAATATACTCCCGCCATCCGAGGATCTGGCGGACAAATCCTTCAACGGAATTCAGCGGCGCTAATTCTTTTTCATAGGCAGCGAGCGCCATTTCACAAATCTCCCTTGGTAAGAGCAATCCATTATTTAGATATATCGATAACACTGAATGAAATAGAAATGGTTCGCCTACCTTGATTGCGTCTTCGTAAGCTCCAAATCTGGATAAGCGGGTTTCGACAAATAATTGAGCTAGCTCTAGGGCGCGATCGCGGGTGACAGCATAAATAAATTTATCTAATTTCCCAAATGTATTGGGTAGATATTTTTGGACTAGTGCAATTACTTCTTGAGTAATGGGATCGGGTTTAATTTCTGGGATCTCTGGAATTATTATTTGTTTAGGCAATGCCTTGCGGTTCTCTTTGTCGTAGTTCCAATTACCGCCAATGGGTTTACCTTCTTGCATCAGATAGCCTGTCTGTTTTCGTAATTCTCGGTAAAAAGTTTCTAGGCGATAACCTTTTTTGATTTTAGGTTTAAATTTCTCAACATCGGCAATGAAAAATTGATTGGGTAAAGCTTTAATGCGCTTACCAAATATATTTGGTAACTTTGCCATTTGCGATCGCGTGTTCCATTCAGAAGGCTGCATATAGGTTAATTCTATATGGGGATAACGCGTGAGAAATTCTTCTAAAGCATCGACATAAAACCCTTCGGTAAATAGATTGACAATGGGAAAACCCTTCTGATGGCAGCTAATTGCAAAGTGGCGCTGAGCGCTCAGCATATAAACCAATTTCTGTTTGTGATGCGGGATGGCGATCGCGTAGGCTAAAGATTCGACAAAGATTAAAATTGGCTTACGATCGAGCACCTCCTTAGGAAAGACATCAAGATTCAATTGGTCGTGGAGAATAAATAAAGCACGATCGCTATTTGCTATCTGTTTCTCTAGTCTTGATGCGATCGGATAATTCTCAATCTGAGAAAGAAACTCACGGGCATTCTCAATCATAATCATATTAGACCTCTTATCAGAGGGGGCTGAATCCATGTTTCTCGAAGATTGTTTTGGCTGGTTCGCTGGATAAGAATTCTAGATAGGATTTGGCGCTTGTTGGGTTGGCGCTTTTTTGTAAAACGGCGATCGGATAGACAATGGGTTTGTGAAGTTTAGCATCAATGACTTGTACTACTTTAACTTTAGTGGAAGTTTTGGCATCTGTTGCATAGACGATTCCTGCTTGAGCATTGCCCGATTCCACAAATTGCAGTACTTGACGCACGTTATTCACTAAGACAAGTTTTGATTGCACATCTTGCAATAGCTCTAATTTTGTCAAAACCTGCTCGGCATATTGCCCTGCGGGAACGCTGCGAGGATCGCCGATCGCAATTCGAGCAATACTGGCACTGGTTAAATCTTTTAATTCTTTAGCATCATCTTTATCCGCAGGCACAATTAGTACTAAACGATTGCTCAATAAATCGCGGCGGGTATCAGCAATGATTAAGTCCTTTTTCTGCAATTCATCCATTTGCTTGGCGGCGGCGGAAATGAAGATATCAACGGGAGCACCATTAATGATTTGTTGTTGTAAGTCGCCCGAACTTCCAAAGTTATTGCGAAGGGCGATATTCGATTGGGCTTTGCTATACAAAGGTGTGATTTCACCTAATGCGTCCTTGAGACTAGCTGCTGCTGAAACTGTTAATTGGATATTCTCCTGTTTGACTGGGGGAATTGCTGATGTACTAGCTATAGGTTTAATGCTTGGTTCGACTGTTGGAGAGAAGAAGCTACATCCTGCGATCGCGCATAGGGTAATGACAATCAGAGAAAGGAAAGTGATGACTTTTTTGAGGTTCATGTTAATAGAATTAAAAGTGGTACTAATCGATTGCAACAATCACATCTGAATCCTTAATCACAGCATAGGCTTCGCTACTCTCTTTCAATCCCAATGCTTAAGCAGATAATTTAGTGATGATTGATGTGATCTCAACACCAGCAGAAATCTCTATGGAGATTTCAACATTGACTGCACCAGTTCTGATTTTTTTAATACACCCTTGATGGAATTTCGAGTGCTAATTTTCATTTTTTTGCTTTGAGAATTGAAGATAAATATATTCTGACAAACGGTTTATATTTTGTCTCTAAGTATAGAGCCTTATCTTTCTTTTTTACAAGCTACGATATGGAAAATATGCCAGTATTTCTGTTCACCAATAGTAGTTTCACCATGATGTTCTTCTTCTTCAAAATATTCCACCTTAAAAGATTGAAGTAATTCCTCAACCTTTTCCTTGGGATAATGGGTCATATTGGGATAGGTTGTCGCCCAAGTATCGCGATCGCCAAATAATTGACCGCAAAATCTACCACCATTGCGCAAGGATGAAATTATTTTGTTCCACAAGTTAGGAAAGTCCTCAGGATGGCAAAAGGGTAAGGCAAAACTAGAATTAATTAGATCTACAGAATTTGGTAGAGCGATTGACTCAAAGCACATCACCTGAGTTTCTAGCCATGTCGAATCGATGTCCTTGCGATCGTATAGTTTAGCGATCGCTTGTTCATTGCCATCGATCGCTAAGACTTGCCATCTGCGCTTGAGCAATTCCACCGTATCGCGTCCATCGCCACAACCGAGATCGATCGCAAATCTCGGTGATTTTGACGAGTTCTCTAGATCAAAGAGATCTAGCGCTTTAAGCAAAGTATCGCGAGGCGGACGACCTGCCACAGCTTGATAATATGCTGACCAATCACGGTTAACTGTACTTTTTTCGGGAGAATCAATCATGAATTTAGCCTATGGTAATAACTACGCTACTTGTTGCAGAACCATGTGTGAGAACGATCTCTTGAGTCATGATATAAGATGTTTTCAACATAAAAGCTGACCTTTACTATCGACATCATTTAGCTTAATTCTTCTGAAGTAAATTTTGCATTTTCTACTGTATTTCTTAACTATATTCTGTATTAAAAATGGCAATAAATATAATAATTAAAAAACTTTGAAAGTAAGCAAAAAATAAGCGACTTAATCCCCTTAAATAATTAATTATGAATTACAAGTTAAATTTTGCAATTCGTAATTCGTAATTTGTAATTTGTAATTTGTAATTGTTTCACTAACTCCCTTGCTACATGGATTAAAAATTTTGCTGCATCCTGATTGTCATGGTGAGCATAATATAGCTACAGTCACTTGAATTAGGACAAATCAAACTCCAAGAATTGACTGGCGGCGCTTCGCGCCGCCAGTCAATTCTTGGAGTTTACGTCCTAGTAAATTTGGCGATCGCTATAAGTAGCCGTTTTATACCAATTCCCAAAATGGCAACGTCATTTTGGGAATCTCAAAACCTTACTGGGTTTGGTGTTTAATTCACAAAAGTGTTGTCACATTTTCGTGAATTGGTATTAATCAGCATTTTGACCAAACCTTCATCAAGAAGATTGCTATGGGAATTAAGTACTTCAGGCTCTCCTCCAGAGGGGCATAGCAATAATTTGTCAATTAAAGCGACCTACAAATTTTCACGATCTGATTGTTCTTTGGTTTGTTCTGTTTAGTTGATGAGCAGCTTCACCAATTTCTAGAGATATCCATGCTCGATGTTATCTTTTAAAATTTTACCCATTTTTTGATATTCTCGTCGAATTGATTGGATGATGTGTCGTCTTTCAACTATATTGCCTTCTCTCACAGCAAAAAATGCAGATCTTAAGGCAATATTACGAATATTGGCTCCTGTTAATTCAAAATTATGGGACAAGAAACTAAATCCCAGATCATCTTCACAGGGAGTATCTTTAGGAAATGCTTTTTGCCAAATTTGATATCTTTGCTTTTCATTTGGCAATGAAAAATCAATAATAAACTGTAGCCGTCTTGTGAAAGCTTCATCCATATTATTACGCAGATTTGTTGTTAAGATGGCTAGTCCTTCGTATTCTTCCATTTTTTGGAGAAGGTAGCTTACTTCAAGGTTTGCATAGCGATCGTGGGCATCTTTCACATTACTTCGTTTGCCAAATAAAGCATCTGCTTCATCAAAGAGTAAAATAGCATTTGCATTGGTCGCTGCCGTGAAAATCTGATTGAGATTCTTTTCTGTTTCACCAATATATTTATTGACAATTTGAGATAGATCGATTTTGTATAAATCCAGTTGCAATTCTTGAGCAATGATTTCGGCTGACATGGTTTTACCTGTGCCCGATATACCTGAAAATAGTACATTTAAGCCTTTGCCTAATGAATGTTTTTTATTAAATCCCCAGTTATTCCAAACTAAATTTTGGTATTTAATCTGATCACAAATCTCCCTAAGCTGAGCCTCTTGGTGATTGGCTAAAACGATATCGTCCCACACATATTTTGGTTGAATTTGTTGCGAAAGAGATTTAAGATTCTGACTTGATAAGCCTCTGGCTGCATTAAAAAGATGACTGACTTGGATTCTTTGAGTGGATAATGCAGATATTTTTTCTTGGTCTAAGTTATGCCATTGTTGATGATTTATTGCGATCGCTACAGCATTGGCTATTTGATCAGAAGTTAGGCGGAGGCGATCGCTCAGGTTTATGAGATCGTCACTATCCAAATGAATTTGAGCGGCTTGAAGATGTTTTTCCCAAAAATGCTGACGCTGTTCAACATTGAGCATGGGGAAAGAAATATTAACTACACCTTGAAGCCGAGTATTAATATTTTTCCATCCAGTAGCTCCACTGAGGATAGTTATTCCATTTTGATCAGCCAATAGATTAAGGATATCTTGATACTGATGCTCACAATCTGGCTGTTGTAGCCGATCTAATCCTTCTATATAAAGTAATATATTTTGAAATTTAGCTTGCCTCACAAGAATATTCAATGTTGATGGTAATTCTGATTTCATATCTGAAATATTGTTCAGATTAGCAATTATAATTGGCACATTTAGTGCATAAGCGATCGCTTCGCCTACGTCCTGTTTAATTGATTGATCTGCGCCATGAAAATACATTGTTAATGGAGTATGAGCCTCCCAATGATATTGGACAAGTTTGGGCAATGTGTGCTTAATTTTGTCGGCTAATGGTAAATGCTGCCCATTCTGTTTAGGTATAATTAACTTACAAAAATGACTCAGTCGTTCGTCTAAACTATGTTGTCCTAATAGTAAATTAACAACTAACGGATCGAGTTTAATGATATGGGATAGTAGCGAAGGGAATGATTGATAAGGATCGGCAATTAGCTGAATTAAACCATGACGAATAAGTGGAGAATCTGGACTAAAATGAATTCGTTGTGTAAGTTTTTCTAGGGCAGAATCGCATAATAAATTGAGACTTAAATCAACAGTTGGACGCTTTGCCCGCACATCATCTTGTAGGTATGCATATAGACGTTCATAGCGGCGATCGAGTTCGGGCGCTAAGGTGATCGCCAAAATACCCAGATCAAAGTGATCTAACCCAAATTGTTCCTGAAGCCAAATAAGTTTAGAAGTCTCCGCAGTACCCGACAATTCAAAGCGAAAATTATTCTGTACCGATGGTGAACCTGATGATGAAAAAAGAGGTTCAGAAGGGGCTTGTTTTAATAACCGTTCTACTTCTGGCTCTCCGATCTGAATACCCCGATAAGGATCAGCATCTATCCCCCCAGCAAATAATGTTTGAGCCGCTATAAATGCTGCCTCTAAACGTTGATCTAACTGATGTAAGAAATTAAGTAACTCATCCATATAAATTCTCAGACTAGCCTAAAGCCGCAGCTACCTCTTTTTCAATATCATCAATTTGCTTCATGAGATCATCCTCAAGTTTAACTTCTTCTTTATGTAATTCGTTTTTAGCATTCATAAATGCTTTTTCTTGCTCAGTCATCTCTGTAAGCTTGCTCATGCTTGTGCCTTCCTCTAGCTGTTGAGGATTAGCGATCGCTGCTTCTACATCCTTCAAGACTTTTTCCGCCTTAATCTTAGCCTCTATAGCGCTCTTAAGAAAATTGGAGTGCATCTCATGTTTTTTAGAATATTTGATTTGCAACTCTGTTAATTGCCCAATACGTTTTACAAAGCTTTGTGAATCTTTGATGCCAAGCTCTGTCAATTTAATCAAAGTTTTTTCTTTGATACTTTCCTTTATCTCAGCTTTCAAACTAGATGCTTTCTTAGTCAAAGCTGATGCGTTAGATTTTATTGTTGATGCCTTATCTGCAATCTTAGGAAAATGTTCTCTCGCCTCATTTTTTAGAGAAGCAAAAGACTCTTTCTTTTCATTCTTAAAGGCATCATACTTTATTCTCATTGAATCTCGCTTGGTATTAATAGCTTCTTTGACTTTGAGTTTTTTCTTCTCATACTTATCATCAATCTCATGATATTTGTCGCGTACTACATTAGGGATCAATTTATTTTTTAAGGTCTCTTTACCTTCTCTCACTGCCTGAGCAGCACTTTTTAACCCACTAAAAAATCCACGTTTATGCTCTGACTTTTCTTTATGAGTTTTGTCTTCATTTACTAAAGTTTCAACTTCAGTTTCCAATTGCCCATCCAACTTCGTCTCTTCATTCTCTAATTCGTTATTTAAGTCTGTTTCTTGACTATTTACAGAATCTTCTTCTTGCTCAAGATCCTTAGCAAGCTTAATCAATTCATTGTAACGAGCTATTTTTATGCTTATCTTTTCGAGGTTTTTAATGTATTTTTCGCTCTTTTCAGTTTCTTTATTAATCACTTGCTTGGCTTCATCGAGTGATCTGATATACCCAGCTTTAACTGCATTAATAATTTCCTCGCGTTTTTTTCCACTACCAGCAATCTTTTGTGCGGCATCCTTTAAAATTGCGTCAGCGTCTGCATCCTTAATTAATTCATAGGATTGTTCTTCTAATTTGATAGAAGTCTTATCAAATGTTCCTCCAATTACACCGCTAAACTTGGGTGGTTCTATACGAAATCCACCATTTTCGTCAAACACTAGCTTCCCTTCTAATTTGCCCGCACCCAAGCTACACTTTGCCCTGATTCGGTATAAATCTTTGCTGAAGAAGTAGAGGGCTTGAGCTTGGACTCCTGCGGAAAGCGATGCTTTAAACTCAGCATTTGCATAGTATTTTGATGTTAATTTAGTTGCGTCAACTTTCTTGGTTTCCTCGTCATATTTTAATGAGCCATTAAGTTCTAATCCACCATTAAAAGCAGCATCACAGCCACCAGAAACAAATGCTTGAATTGCAGCAATGTACGCGCTTCCTACACCCACCTTTGCTTTTAAATCAACTCCTAAAAAGCCATGGATCTCTGGGTTGACACCTAAATCCCAATCCTGCGCCGCTTGCTTAGCGATCGTGCCCTGTAAACTAGCGCCAATGCCTCCTTTTATGCCGAGTTCAAGCCCAGCTTCTACCCCCGGCACAATGGGATAGTCGAAACTAATATTTGGCCAAGAGAAGAAATCCCCAGGAAAAGTAATATCTCCTTTAGCTGCAAGCTTTGCTTCTTCAACTTGAATTTTGCCCTTGCCACTACCCTGACTGCGATCGAGTTTAATCTTTCCGCTACCTTCAGCAGTTAGATATTTACCAAAATTCAATCCCACACCACCACTTACTGTCGTGCTATATCTGCTCGTAGCTCCTTCAACAATGAGAGCAGGTTTCTTAATTGATAAAACTGTTCCTAGAGAAATATCGCCCGTTTGAGCTTTGATCGTGTCCCAATCAAGTCCATTGCTATCAATTCTTGCATTATCAATGCTGGCTTTAGTGTCGTTTAGCTGTTGAATGGTGATGCTGGCTTGACCGATAGTCACCTTTTTATCGGCATGGTGATATTGAATCTTGCTTGCTTCAAATTTTAGAACGTCAGCTATAGTTCCTTTAAGACTGACACTATTATTGGGACAACTCCACTGACCCTTCACGTTTTTGATAGTGAGTTGCCCCTCAGCATTAACTTCAGCTAGGTTGGATGTTCCAAGATTTACGCCCAAAGCGCCACTAAACTCAGATGCGTAATCCTGTTTTGCTCCACCAATAGTTGCAGAAACTGCATTGATTTTGGCATATTGTCCTAAAGCAATATCGGTGACACTGAGTTTAACTTTATCCCAATCTAATCCTTGACTGTCGATTCTTGCATTCTCGACAGTGGCGGTTGCATTATAAAGTTCAGGGATTGTGATGCCAGCTTGACCGATGGATACTCTGGTATTTTCGTGGTCGTATTGAATATCACTGGCATTGAAATCAAGGATATTAGCGATCGCGCCATTAAGTTTGACACCTTTCTGTGTGCTACCCCATTTGCCATCTTTATAGGTGACGGTGAGAGTGCCCTCTCCATTTACATTGATGATATCGCTTTTCCCAAGATTGACTTTAAAGTCTCCTGTGAACATGGAGCTATATTTGTCCTTTGCACCACTGATGACTGCTTTAGGTTTGTCGATATTTACATAACTGCCAAGGGCAATATGTTCAGCACTAAGATTAACTTTGTCCCAATCAAGTCCATTACTATCAATTCTTGCTTTTTCAACTGTGGCAGTGGCATCATTTAGTTTGGGAACAACGACACTAGCTTGACCGATTGATACTTTAGTATTTTCATGGTCGTATTGAATATCTCTGGCATTGAAATCAAGGATATTAGCGATCGCCCCATTTATGGTCACATCTTTATGCTCACTGCCCCAATTTCCATCTTGATAAGTGAGTGTGAGATGACCTTTCCCTTCTACCTTGACTAGTTCAGAGGAGCCAAGATTTACTCCAAAATCCCCATCAAATCTTGAGTTGTATTTGTCAGTTGCTCCTGCAATCTTAGTTTTAACATTCGAGATAGAAGCATATTCGCCTAGTTTGAGTTTAGGAACATCAAGAGTTACTTTGTCCCAATCAAGTCCCTTATTATCAATTCTTGCATTTTCGACTGTGGCTTTTGCCTTATTAAGTTTCGGAATAGTTATACTAGCTTCACCAATAGATACCTTAGTATTGTTATGGTCATATTGAATATTGCTGGCATTGAAATCAAGGATATTAGCGATCGCCCCATTTATGCCTACATCTTTATGCTCACTGCCCCAATTTCCATCTTGATAAGTGAGTGTGAGATGACCTTTCCCTTCTACCTTGACTAGTTCAGAGGAGCCAAGATTTACTCCAAAATCTCCATCAAATCTTGAGTTGTATTTGTCAGCTACTCCTGCAATCTTAGTTTTAACATTCGAGATAGAAGCATATTCGCCTAGTTTGAGTTTAGGAACATCAAGAGTTACTTTGTCCCAATCAAGTCCATTACTATCAATTCTTGCATTCTCGACTGTGGCTTTTGCCTTATTAAGTTTCGGAATAGTGATACTAGCTTCACCAATAGATACCTTAGTATTGTTATGGTCATATTGAATATTGCTGGCATTGAAATCAAGGATATTAGCGATCGCACCATTTATGCCTACATCTTTATGCTCACAGCCCCAATTTCCATCTTGATAAGTGAGTGTGAGATGACCTTTCCCTTCTACCTTGACTAGCTCAGAGGAGTCAAGATTTACTCCAAAATCTCCATCAAATCTTGAGTTGTATTTGTCAGTTGCTCCTGCAATCTTGGTTTTAACATTCGAGATAGAAGCATATTCGCCTAGTTTGAGTTTAGGAACATCAAGAGTTACTTTGTCCCAATCAAGTCCCTTACTATCAATTCTTGCATTCTCGACTGTGGCTTTTGCCTTATCAAGTTTCGGAATAGTGATACTAGCTTCACCAATAGATACCTTAGTGTTGTTATGGTCGTATTGAATATTGCTGGCATTGAAATCAAGGATATTAGCGATCGCACCATTTAGTTTTACATCTTGCTGTGTGCTACCCCATTTGCCATCTTGATACAGGACAGTGAGCTTGCCACTGCCGTTGACTTTGACAATGTCACTTTGTCCAAGGTTAACGCTAAAGTCGCCTGTGAACTTGGAGTTATATTTATCTTTTGCGCCACTGATAACTGCTTCGGGTTTGCTGATGTTGACATAGCTACCGAGAGCAATTTGGGTTGTGCTGAGGGTGACTTTATCCCAGTCAAGTCCATTACTATCAATTCTTGCATTTTCGACTGTGGCTTTTGCCTTATTAAGTTTCGGAATAGTGATACTAGCTTGACCGATTGATACCTTAGTGTTGTTATGGTCATATTGAATATTGCTGGCATTGAAATCAAGGATATTAGCGATCGCCCCATTTATGGTCACATCTTTATGCTCACAGCCCCAATTTCCATCTTGATAAGTGAGTGTGAGATGACCTTTCCCTTCTACCTTGACTAGTTCAGAGGAGCCAAGATTTACTCCAAAATCTCCATCAAATCTTGAGTTGTATTTGTCAGTTGCTCCTGCAATTTTGGTTTTAACATTCGAGATAGAAGCATATTCGCCTAGTTTGAGTTTAGGAACATCAAGAGTTACTTTGTCCCAATCAAGTCCCTTATTATCAATTCTTGCATTTTCGACTGTGGCTTTTGCTTTATCAAGTTTTGGAATAGTGATACTAGCTTCACCAATAGATATCTTAGTATTTTCATAGTCGTACTTAATGTTATTTGCGTCAAAGTTGAGGATATTGGCGATCGCGCCATTTAGCTTTACATCTTTTTGAGTACTACCCCATTTGCCATCTTTATAGGTGACGGTGAGAGTGCCCTCTCCATTTACATTGACGATATCGCTTTTCCCAAGATTGACTTTAAAGTCTCCTGTGAACATGGAGTTATATTTGTCCTTGGCTCCATTGATGACGGCTTTAGGTTTGTCGATATTTACATAACTACCAAGGGCAATATGTTCAGCACTAAGATTAACTTTGTCCCAATCAAGTCCATTGCTATCAATTCTTGCCTTTTCAACTGTGGCAGTAGCGTTACTCAACTGCGGAATGATGAGAGATGCTTGACCGATAGTGACCTTTTTATCGGCATGATGATACTGGATATTGCTTGCATCGAAGTTTAGAACTTTTGCTATAGTTCCTCCAAGACTGACTGTATTGTCAGGACAACTCCACTGACCTTTTTTATACTTGACGGTAAGTTGACCCTGAGCTTTAACTTCGACTAGGTTATCTGTTCCTAGGTTTGCGCCAAAATTACCCTTAAACTCGGATGCGTATTCCTGAGATGCTCCACCAATGGTTGCGGAAACTGCATTGATGTTGGCATATTGTCCTAAAGGAATATCTGTGGCATTAAGGGTTACGTTATCCCAATCAAGTCCATTACCATCAATTCTTGCCTTCTCAACTGTGGCATTGGCATTGTAAAGTTCAGGGATTGTGATGTCAGCTTTGCCAATTGACACCTTGGTATTCTCGTGGTCGTATTGAATATCACTGGCGCTGAAGTTTAGCGTGTTGGCGATCGCGCCATTTAGCTTTACATCTTTCTGAGTACTACCCCATTTGCCATCTTTATAGGTGACGGTGAGAGTGCCCTCTCCATTTACATTGACGATATCGCTTTTCCCAAGATTGACTTTAAAGTCTCCTGTGAACATGGAGCTATATTTATCCTTGGCTCCATTGATGACTGCTTTAGGTTTGTTGATATTTACATAACTACCAAGGGCAATATGTTCAGCACTAAGATTAACCTTGTCCCAATCAAGTCCATTGCTATCAATTCTTGCTTTCTCAACTGTGGCATTGGCATTACTCAATTGGGGAATAAGAAGATTTGCTTGTTTAATATTGAGCGCTTTATCAGCGCGACTATATTGAAGATCATCTGCCTTGAACTGGAAGATTTCGGCAAGCGTGACATCTAAATCAATATTTTCGCTCTTGTAATCCCATTTCTTAGATTGGCTTTGGTAATTGATCTTGAAGCTTCCCTTGGGCTGAATATTACCCAAATCAGAGCCAAAATTCAGTTCTGCCCTCCCTTGAATATCGAGACTGCAATTATCTGTTGTTTGCTCCATCTTGATAGTTGGGTTGACGATCTTAAACCAAGGAAATATTTCGATTTCTGATGGAGGAGAGTTAAGCCATGTATCTGAAAAGGATTGAATCTCTTGAGTAACGTCTTGAACAAAAATCGCAATTTCTGGAAACGGCTCATTACTAAACTGGATTTTCCCCGCTCCTTTCCGTTGAATGGCAGTTTTTTGAGAATTTTGTTGAACCACATGGGTCAATTCATGGGCGAGGAGTTCTTGCCCTTGACGGCTGCGGGGCTGGTATGCACCCTGCTTAAAAAAGATGTCGGTTCCTGTGGTAAAAGCGATCGCCTGAATTGAGTGGTTTAACTGATGGGATTGTTCATTGGTATGGACGCGCACATGTCTGAAATCGGCATTAAAGGCTTCCTCAAGGGGTTCGCGCACATCCTCTGGAATTGCTTGCCCCTGCCCCCTTTGCTGCTGAAGCGTGGTTTCAAACTGGGGAGTTACGGCTGTACCAGTGGGTGCAGATGTCGGAGCAGCAGCTTTGGGCATAATGCGATCGCCCTTTGTTGCCTCAGTTTTGCGGATAGGATCTGTGTTGATGCGCTTGACGACCTGAGCTGCTACTAGATCCGCTTCTCGTTCATGGCGATCGCCTGCCTTAGTCAGCTTCAACTTGGGTTGTACTACTAGCCCCTGTGATCCTCCCTGTGATCTTCCCTGTGCCAACTCCTGTGATAAACCGCGAAAGCCAGATGAACGTAGACTTTGCCTCTGGAGCCTATCTATTGGCAGAGGGGATACCTGTGGCAATTTTCTCTGAGCTTGCAAAACGCGTCCCAAAGCCTGATTAGTCAAAAGTTCCTGCGGCTCTTCACGCAGCAGAGCAGACTCTTGCTTACTAGCTGTATTTGTTGAAGAAGCTGCTTTTACTGTTTGATGTTGACCTTGTCGCGAATTGCCCATGATTATTTCATCCTTAACTTTCTGAAGTTTTGGTCAACATCAAATCAACCCATAAATTGCTTAAATAGAACTATGATATAGAACTATGATGTTGCACTCATTATCTGCGATTTATGTACCTTTAACTCGCATATTTGTAGTCATAAAAGTGCCAGTACCCGAATATTGCGGCGTAGCATCAGGAACTGGTCCCGCAGGTGTCGGCTGTTGAGCTGGCACAAGCACTTGAAACTTAGCATTAAAAGTTCCACCCTTCAGCAAAACTGGCTTATTATTTGATTTGGTGCGGAGAGCTTTTTGGTTCGGGGCGAGGGAAGCAATACTGAGCATCCCGACTCCAGGAATGGGGTGCGATGCGGTGATATAGGGACAACCAGGAACCATAACTGTTTTTTCATCTCCATCAATACAAACCATTTTTTTATTAATCATCATTTTGCCTGTTCCCGTTAAATTTCCTGGAATCACCGTGACGATCGCTGCCCCAAAGGCAGGATTAAACATTGCTAAATCACCCATGGTTAAAATAAAATCAGCCATCACTGTGGAACCTCAAATCTTTAGCAAACCTATCTCTTTCGGGGATTCAAATTAATCAATTTAATCAATTTAATCAATCCAATCATCTTCCTGTATATTCGCTCGGAGCATCGCGGGAGTGACTCGACCGAGAATAGTGTTTCCACCCATTGTGCCATCGGTATTCTGATGACAAATTTCCAGAGCGTTAACCCTTGGGCTGAGTTCAAAATTCTCCACCAACACAACCAAAGAAGTAGGTCGCTGATTGAGATTAAAATTAATCCTAATTGTCACTGTCCCCGTCACAGTCCGATTATTGAGATTCTGAATAACTATATAAAATCCCTGAATATTCTTAAGAAATCGCTCATAGGGCATATGGTGAGTAACCCGAATGCCCTGATCTACAAATTCCAATTCAGGAGTATAGGGTGGGAAAGGAGCCGTTTGGGACTGCATTCGGACTACTAAAAGATGACTGATTTTTGGTAATTCCTCTGGGCTGATAGATTGGGGCTCGATCAAAGCTTCAATTTCGATCCGACGTTTATCGGGCGGATCAAAGAGATGAAATCGATAAATTCGTTCCAGCCATTGGGAATTGGGAACAATGCGTAAGGTATCGCCGATCGCTGAACCTAGAAGCGTATTGCCGATTTTATACTCGGCGCGACGGGTATACACCTGAAGCGTCAAGTTCTCTGGGTCACGGGGCAATTGCATAGTTTGATCTGGGCTGGAGCCAAGGCGCGTACTGCCCTGCATCTGATCCCAGCGGGTTCTGGGTTTATAGATGCGAAGCCGCGCATCATGGACAAGGCGCATAGTCTGATCTCGGCGGGTTCTAAGGTGTGTATTCCCGTCGATGTAATGGGTTTGAGCTTGATGGAGGCGAGGGGGAGAAGCACTCTGTAGTCTTAGAGTAGTCTGAGGATCATCGGTGAGGCGGCTAGTACCAGACATCTCCTCGACTGGTCGCCAAGGTCGATAAATTCTGAGGTTTGGTTCTAGACGAAAGGGAGCAGTCAAGAGGACGACAGAAACATGTTGATGGTTTAGGGTGAAGTTGAGTTGGACGGTCATAGTGCCGCTGAGACGGCGATCGCTCAGATTTGCCAAAGCCACAAAATAACCATTGGGATTCGCCAACATCTTTTCATAGAAGACGGTCTGCCTGACCACTGGTCCCATTTGACTGCCGTTCGGCTCTAATACTTCTGTTTTGCCCTGAATGCGGATTAAAATCTGCTCTGCTAATGCTGGTTCAAACATTGTTGGATCAAGTTCAACAGACACTTCCACCTGTACCCTCTGCCCTAAGGGTGCTTCAAACATCGCAAAAGGATAACAACAACCCCAAGTTTGGGTCAGTTGCATCGTCAGCGTTAAAATTCGGAGAGCATAGAAGGTATGGGCGGGTTTCTCTTCGTTGATGATGGCTTGAGCTGCGCGGCATTCTCGCCAGTAGCGATCGGGCTGAATCACCTGATTGCTGGGCAGGGCTAATTGCACTTGAAAATAATGGGGGCGATCGGCAAACTCAAAGACGGAAATAGTCCGTTCGGGATAGCTCAAACCCGAATTTTCAAGGTAGATCGTGAGCATTTTTTTGAGGCCGGGAATAGTCCCCCGCAGGCGATACAGTGGCACGATCTGGCTGATAAACTGCCGTTTTACCGCCTCATCCCAATCTTCCCGCAAACTCAGGGCTACCCACCCTGCTAACCAAGGCAAAAAGTCAGCAGGGGTTTGTTGAGGATCGAGATAGGTATGAATTTGGGAAATAATAGTTTCGAGCCCCACAGGGGATTCTGAGTCTGGAGTCAGAATATGGGGGCGAAAGGGAACTGGTTCAAGGGCGGGAATTCCACTCAAGCCCTGCTCAAAGGCAAGCAGAAATCGACCCAAAAATGGATCGCTTTGCAGATAGGCGGGGAGGTATTCTAAATAACTGCTTAGATGTTTGGTTTCCATGTTGTTCCGAAGCGTTGCAAGGTTTGAATTTTGCCAATCTTGATCTTCACTAATTCGTGTTCGCGAATTGCTAGCCCAATTAGTTGATTTTGCTCGTTGAATTTTTGGCGATCGCTTTCCACCCCATCCAGTTCTATGGCTTCCACATAGTCAACCCCAGCCAACCCATCGAGGAGTTGATACAGTTCTGAAAGGTATATATCATTGCCGAAGGGGTAACCTTGCCCATCCCAAAATTCATGGGAATCAAGGGGGGCAAAGAAATGTTGAATCCTTTGTTCCGTTTGATTTAGGACTACCCTGAAGTTGGCACTGTCTTCTAGATAGAGAGTCGCGGACAGCGTAACATTAACGTAATGAGGCTCAACGACATGGAGATGGGTGGTAATCAAGCGGCGTTGATTTAGGAAGCGTTTGAGGGTGTGCCTTAGTAGAGTGGTATCCTCTTGGGGATGGCGCGGTAGAACGACAAGGCTGATGTGAGCTTCGACAACCCGATCAATGTCAGCATTATCTAAATCTCTCTCAGGAAGACAATGGACACGGGCAATTTCAGCATTTGCCCCAAATTCCCTTGGGGCAGTTTTAGTTTGTAGCCAGTCGTGGAAAATGAGTTGTGTAAAATCGGTCGCAGTGACGGCGCGGTAGGGTTGGCGCAGTTGGGCAAGGGTCTTTTGGATTTCGCTTTGGAGTCGGTTAGCTTGGTCAGTGGTGGAGAGTCCAGTCGGGATTGTCCAAGGTTGTCCCTTGAGTAGGGAAAGAAAGATGGCTTGGTTGGAGTAGGGAATTTGGTTGAGACGGTACAAAACCATCTCGGTCAACCAAGCCAGTAATTCAATGAGCACAATACCTGTATCGGCAGGATTGTAATCTGTCCATTCGGGAGCTTCGAGGGGGATGCGCCCGATCGCCTCTTCCACAAGGTCAGCGTAGGTGCGATCGTCTAGATTTGAGAGAGGGATAGGCATAGCTTAGGTACTAATTTCAGGTAGTTTTAGCTCAATTTGGTGGGTTCCCGAATAGATCAAGGTTTGCTGGTCAATGATTACATTAGCGGGTTGGATATCGAGGGCATGAACATAGCGCACTCCCGGGACAGCTTCGAGGACGGCGTAGACATCGGAATGGTGAGGACGACGACCAAATTGCCAACCACTGCCCTGCTGTCCTCCTGTTAAGGGATGAAAAAATTGTTGGAGTGCTTTCAGTACATCGGCTTTCACGGTTCCCGCATTAGCGACGCTCTGAGGAACGATTTCGGTGTTAACGCGGATTTCCTGCCATTTAGGTCCCGAAACGCGGAGTTGCAGAGTGGGAACATAGCGAGCTTTGAGGAATTGGGTAACACGGTTTAGGAGAGCTAGATTGGGGGTGGGTTGGTGGTCGGGGCTATGGGGAACAACGATTACTTGCACCCAGCCAGCGCGAAGTTCATTTTTGAAGACATCGATCTCGTTGCCAGCGATCGCCTGATGATTGGGGTCGGGGTGAGGGTCGATCCAGAGTTCTTCAAGGAGGGGACTAAAGTCGGGAGCCATCATGTCAGGGGTGATCACTTGCACACGGGCGATATCAATGGAGGCTTCATAGGTGAGATCGGCAAAGTCTTGGGCGGTCACAGCTCGATCGCCATGACGGAGATGTTTGGGCGATCGCTCCTTCAACCGCTCTAGGGATTCTTGATTATTGCCGCCTTGGGCTGATTCCCAGTTGATCGCTTGGGCAATATAGGGAATCGTTGTCTTCAGTTCCGTAATGCTTTGAGCGGCTTGATTACCGCGTATGCCGCCACCCGTGCAGTAGGTATTTAGGCGAATATTATTGCGCCCACGGGGGGGGATTTTTCCTGCTTGCCCATCTCCAAAGCGAATTTGTCCCAGTTGGCGATCAATCACATAGTGGCGATCGTGGGGCATAGAGCTGTGAAAATCTGGGACTTCTTGCCAACGCACCCAAACAGTTTCCAGACGACCTGTTTCATCGTAGTGGGCAGCGATCGCCTCATCGCCAAAGTGCTGGCGTAAATATTGTTGGTCGGACTCCGATGGCAAGCGCCCCTCTTCAATCGCTAAGGATTCGCCCCATAAAATCGGAAACTGACTCGCCTTTAGTACTTGATTCGGTTCATGGTTGCTCGATCCCAGCACTTCTCCATTCAGAGTGATGGATTGATTTGCCCAAGTCGTATTCGTTCGTACCGCACAGAGTCGTGGTGGCACGGGCAAATCTACCGATCGAGCCACCAGACGCGCAAAGTAACGCATCATGCTGTAGAGATTGTATAGCTCAAAGGTGATCGCCCATTTCCAAAGATAAAACAAAACCATAGGCAAGGATTGCCAATCCAACGGCTGTTGGCGTACCCGTAACCAATAGCATTGCTGTCCAAAATGGGGCGAAGTAATCCAATCGGTCGGGCCCACAAACTGGATCAACCCCTTTTCTAAAAATCCTTGGGTTTCATCCACTACGGTCAAGGGGAGCCATCCCTTTGGGCTGGGATATTCCCATACTAAGCGCTGGGCGTGACTAAGATGAGCCATCTGATTTACCCCTGGAGCAACATCTTCAGGTTGGGGCGCTTGGATTTGCAGATAAAGCGTATTGGCGCGATTGGGAAAAGGACGGTTAAACCCAAGATAAAGAGAAGAATCGCGATGGATTTGGGGCGTAAGCGGATGGAACGATCGCCATACCCTTGTCGCATTGAGATGGTCGTAATCTAAGGGTTTAACTAAAATTACCCGTTGGCGATCGCGATCGATCAGTTCAATCTGCCCCAGCTCGACCGTCTGCCCCGTAAACTTAATAATTTCCCCAACCGCCAACGCACTGACATCGTTTAACTCGACGATCCGTTCACCAGCGCATATAGAACGATGGAGAAATAGCTCTAGGGCATCACTATCCGCAAAAATAAAATCGTTGTACGACTTTATCGTGGCTTTTCTTTCAAGAAAAAAGCGATAGGTCAGAGTGATTGATTGCAAAATCGGGGGCGCAAATATATCCGATGTTTGGTCGGTGATGGCAAATTTGCTGAGAATACGACTGCCAGCAGTATAAGCATTACGGGTGGCTCGGTTTAGAACGACAACGGATGTCGCAGGACGAACGGCGACAATTTTAGCCTCCTCTTGGCGGGTCGGGTCTAGTCCTGACTGGATGCGGATCGTATCCTCGACAGCCAAAGCCTCAATGTTATCGACCACAATTTCAGTTTGACCAATGGCGATCGCGGTCGAGAGCATGGTCACATCGTTATACATCACATACTGACGGGTACGCCCTCGGCTCCCGTATAGCCCCTGCACAATCCGCGCCCTCAGCCAGTAGTTTTTCTCCCCCAGCGGCAATGGTGGCAAGGTGGCAGGAAACTGAAATATCCCTGTCACACTTTCCTCTACTAAACGCAAAGGAGCAGAATCCGATTGCCATCGAAATTTTTCGACATCCTCGGTACTTTCGATGGTTTGCCATTGCTGTCCACAGCCCACTTCCCACAGTAATTCCAAATCATCGGTATAACGGGGTACTTGGCTTAATTGCGCCTGTATTTCGATCGCCATACTGGGTTGGATCAGATGCGGATCTAACGCCATCAGAAACGTGTCGTTATATTGTGGTGTTGTTCCGAAGGGATAAAAATCCTTACTCAGATCCAGCCTAATCGTATTAAAAAAGCACTCTTCGGGGAGAGCTGGGCGATCGATATGGGTGGTGATCAGGCTGGAAACCAGTTCGGGCAAATTTTGCCGATTATGAGGGTCTAAACTCACCCTTAGCCATTTGGCGGCAAGACCATTCACCTCAACCTCTTTCAGCTTCGGTAATTGCGAAAGCGTGACTTGCACCTGCGATCGCGCTGATTCACATTCAACAGCCGTCAAAGGCTGCCAAAACTTTCCATCCCACATCATCCAATCGCGTAACCGAAATGCTAGCTGTTCGGCACTCTCTGGAGAGTCCGTCTCAAAGGTTACCGTGATTGTCTCCAGTTTTGGCAAATCAAACAGATCCTTGCCATGTAAATAAAGGTAATGTTCGACGGTCGTATCACCATGGAACACATGGAATGGCTCATGGACAGCATCAACCACTGCTGCGCTATGGCGATCGCTATAGTAATCACGATCTTCAATTACAAAAATTGCATTGAGCTGGGTGTCAGTGACCAGTAACTCCCGCTCTGTCTCAAACACAATTTCTTCGTCATCCCCTTCCTGTGGTGGAGCCGCAATTCTCGTTTGCTTTGGCACTAAGGCTTCCACAGGACTGCCTGCCGCCAAATTGAACGTGACTGGAACCCGTGATGGCTGTGGTGGAATCAACTCCGTACCAATCAGATTCATAAACGCGAGCTGATTGCGGCTGGGAACCTGATTGAGGCGATCTTGTACCACCGTCATCATGTGACCGAAAATGCGTACCAATGCCAGCCCCACATCGACAGATGGGGGAGATTTAGACTCGGGCGATCGCCAATCCGTATAGGATTCCGCCAGCTTTACACTATGCTGAACAATATCTTCATAACTGCGTTGATCTAGCTTCGGCGGTTCCAAGGACATATCTTTCTACTGGAGATAAATTACTGGAGATAAATTACTGGAGATAAATTACTGGAGATAAAAGGGATAGACAAGGTTGAACTCGTTTGTCGTCGTTCGGACTTGATAATTAATCGAAATTTGTAACAAGTTCGGGTGAGTAAATTGCGGTAATAACTCAATATCTAAGACATCAATACGAGGTTCCCATTCAATTAAGGCGGCTCTCACATCACTAATAATTTGCCCTACCGTTCCAGCCGTATTCGGCGCAAAAATATGATCGTGAATTCGACAGCCAAAATCAGGACGCATTAGCCTTTCTCCTCGCGCAGTACTGAGAATAGCCCAAATAGATTGGCGCACCGCCGCTTCATATTTTGCCGTCTGGATCTGCTGTGTTTGATCTAGTTGGATTGGCAATGACCAACCAACCCCTAAAAAATCAATATCCATTACATCACCTCCAACGCCCCGTTATTTACCTTTACCCCTGCCGAACAGTTCAATTCAAGCCCAGATTTGGAACTAAATTCTCCCTTCATCTTTGCTTGAATATTACAATTAGAACCAGCATTAATCTTGACATCCTGTTCGGTTTTAAGCTCTAAATTTTTACATTCTAGTACTATATCATCGTCACTACTTTTAATAGAAATTTTGCCCTTAGCCTTAATAATTAAGTCTTTTTCAACTTCAATCTGCATTGAGTCCTCTTCGCAATCAATCGTAATTTTATTCTTGCCACTTTTATCCTGAATAATGAATTTTTCTTTATCCTTAGTGTCATCAAAAATAATCATATGACCACTGCGCGATTTAATGAAACGCTTATTATTTTTACCATCATCATTCTTTTCGGGCGGTTTATCCTTGCCATTCCATAAGCTTCCTAAAATATAGGGAAAAGCCATATCCCCATGTTCAAAGGCAACTAGCACTTCATCATCTACTTCAGGTAAAAAATAAAAGCCCCGATCATCCCCTGCCATCGGTGTCATCACC
Organism: Pseudanabaena sp. UWO310; assembly: GCF_006861605.1. Taxonomy (NCBI): domain Bacteria; kingdom Bacillati; phylum Cyanobacteriota; class Cyanophyceae; order Pseudanabaenales; family Pseudanabaenaceae; genus Pseudanabaena; species Pseudanabaena sp. UWO310. The sequence continues at coordinate 36,447 of NZ_SELU01000012.1, forward strand.
CTTGCCCAAGGACTTTCATCATCATCTGTCAACCAAGGAAATTTAACCTTTACCCGACCTAGCCCATCATCATCTTTAATATTTGTAACTACAGCGATCGTAACACCATAAAATCGTGCCGTGCGATCGTCAGGAATCAATAAATCCAATCCCATCATGATGCGGTTCTCCTTGCGGTAAATGATGTTTGATAACCTGATTTATGGCTATAGTGGTGCTCCGTTGAAGTCACATAGTAGAGTCCACTAAACCGTTTGCCTACCTCTTGAATATCGATGACTTTGGCAATTTGTAAAGTAGGATTGCCTGCACAGGTTCCTTCAGCGGTGATATAGGCAAGAGCCATATCTTTAAACTGTCCTAGAGCAATTTGATCTGCTTCTGCTTTGGTTTTAATCGGTTGATGCACAATCGTAGCAGTCGAAGAGCCAAAACTATCGACCACTTGTGGTCCCGTTTTTTTACCAGACATTTTACTGCCCTCTTTTCCTGCGGCGGCTTTCCCTAAAGTCTCCTTTTTATCATCTGGTAGCCACCCCCGCACCTCTACCTTTTCAACTTGATTCATCGTACTCAAACGAGGGAAAAACTCACTTAAACCCTCTTTGAATTTTAGGGTTAATACTTTTTGACTATCAATCTGAGGAGGTTGGAAAGAAATATTTTTTTTCTCAATGACTATTTCATAACCAATCCGTTCTGCTCGACTTTTTAAAAAATCCCAATCCGTTTGATTATGTTGCAAAACATAATCATGCTTAACTTCACTATCTTTAGCTTTGGGGGTTAAATTTCTCGCTCTGGCAATATCACTGAAAATATCGCTATCTTTCATTTTGGTAAATGATTTAGTCTTTGAGCCGCGCAAAAGTCGATGTCTTAGATCATGTCCTCGTACTACTAGTCTAGGAGTAGCTCCTTGACTAAATTCTGGCTCTAATCCTGTAATTTCACCAAAAATAACAGTTTTAAGTGTATTTTGATAACCCATTTTTATTTCAACTTCATTCCCAATATCAAATAAGCTGTCATCAATCCATGTAAACTTACTTTTGGCTAGATCCCAGCTTAGAAACTCCAAGGTGAACATGCTAGGAGCATCAATATCTTCAAATACTGTTACTTCCAGCAGATCGGCATCGGATTTCGTCGATAATTTTTGTCCTTGAATTAGGACTTCGACATTGGGAGATAGCGTTTTAACACCAGAATATTCAGACATTGATTATTGATTATTGGTTAATATTGGTTAATTTTTTATGGTTTTGATAGGTAAACTTTTAGTAGGAAATCCTCAATGGTGGAATAGTTAAGACCATTCCTGGAGGTAAGGAACGGGGATTTATGAGGTTATTTTCATTGGCAATAATGCGCCATAATGCAGGATCGCCATATTCTTCATTGGCAATACTGCTTAATGTTTCACCTCGGCGGACAATGCGGACGGGGTCGTCAATTAGATTGGCTTCCTTTCTCCGTTTTTCTAAATCTGCCCATTCTCGAAAAGTACAATTTAAGGTAGCCCTGACTGGGGTTCCGTCTTCTAGAAAATGAGTTAAGGTTTTACTCACTCTTTCTAAAAAGCCATCGGGCAATAAGACACTGTCATTGCCACCAATTTTCCCCCAAATCAATTTACAACGAGGGGGACGTTTTGTATCTGTACCAATTTTAGGATGGGTTAAATTGAAGATCTTTTTCGTATGCTTTTGGACGTTTTCTGGAGGTGATCCGCTTAGAGTCGTATCAAAAAATAGATTAATGGTTAAAGTTGCTAGTTCATTAGCAGCAACAGGATAGCCATCACCTAATCGCCAACCTGTTTTGTCAATTTGGAGCTGGTTGGGATTAAAAAGCACTTCGATTTCCTCAGCGAAATCACCCTCTTGATCTCTTTCAGCCTTAATTTTTAATTTCTCTAGAGCCATTTTCGTTTTCCTCTTCGTTCACCTTCAACAATGAGGCGCTTGATTATTTTTCGTTCTACTTGTGCTACTAATAAATCCATGTTTACATCCATGTTAATTGTGTTTGCGCTGTTTGCTTCCTTTAATTCTGGGATATTTTGAGGTCTTATCAGGGTGGGGGAATCTGGATTAAAGTTATTGGTGGTAGCGGTGGACTGTACTGGGGGTAATTGTGTAGATGGATTATTCTGGGTTGACGAGTTTGAAGTAGGGTAAGTAGATCTATTACTAGAGTTAGCGATCGCCCTTGCATTAGGGGCACTCTGATTTGAATAATTTCCTATCATTTCTGATGCTGAACTAGAAATGTTATGACGGGATAAAAGTAGAGGTTCAAAGGCTTGTTCAGAGATTTCTACTATTGCTTGAACTGTTGGGAAAGTAGGGGATTGGGTAGAGGATGCGACGGAAGATGGCGCAACAAAATTGTTAGTAGTAGAAGTCACAATGGGCGGAGAAATCTGATTATTCTCCCTTGCTAAAGATAATGCAAAATTAGAAGTAGAAACTTTTTCTCTAACTATTTGAGTTTTCAGAGTAGGAGAGTTTGGTTGCTTTTGAGGATCGTTGCTTGGTTTTGCATCAGGGGATTTTGGGGTATTGGGATTAATGGAGATAGTAACTATTTTATTTGCTTCATTCGCTTGATTTGCATTCACTGGAGTGGGATTTGATGCTGTAAATATCAAGCTATCCAAGCTATCTTGAGATGAATAGTCTGTTTGTGGAGAGGTCAGTGTAGCATTTTCAATCGTGGAATTGTCTCCATTTTGAGTTGTAAAACTAGGATGAACTGTAGATAATTCTGCGTTTGTTTGTTCAAAAAAGCTTGGCTCCTGCATAATTCTAGGAACTAGAGCATCGGGTGAATTTTGAGTAGTCTGCGTATCAATCTTGTTAACCTTAAAGAGAGTTGAAGGCTCAAAGGTAGAACCTGTAATGCTTGGGACTATTGACGGTAGTGATGGGACAATGGGGGCAGCGTTAACTATGGGCATTGAATTCTGGGAATCGTCTGGGGATGTCCATGGAATTTCTGCGACTTCAGGCAAACTGGCTAACAAAGGTTGAGCATTGATGATACTGGGAGCTGCGCTATCATAACGAGCCTGAATAACATCCTCACTGACAGGTTGCATAACCAAGGGTTGAAAAGTTTCAGGTGGGGCTTCAGAGGCTACCTGCACAATTGTTGGAGGATGATCTACAGGCTCAGTATTAGCAGTATTGATTTGTTGGACTTGTGAGGATGATATTTGTTGCTCCGATCGCTCTGAGTTTATATCTAAGTCTATGTTTGCAGGAAATCGCAAAGGCTCTGATGATAACGTAGGAGGCGGATTTGATATCGTAACGATCGGGATCTGGGGAAGATCGGGAATCGGGATTAACGTCTGTTGGGTTGGTGGGGCTTCTGTAGATAAATCTGTAGGCAAACTAGATGTTTTTGGTAAGGGTTCCGAGGCTATAGGTAACCTTTGCCCCATCAACGTAGAATCTGAGTTTTGGGGAAACTGTACCAAGGATAATTCTTGGGATGGTTCTTGTCCTGAAGGTGCGATCGCTGAATTAAAACTAATTGGCTCTGGAGTTAGCCCTGAAATTAGCCCTGAAATTGACTCTGCAATTGGTTCGGCAATTGGCTTTGATAAGGGAACAATTGGGGATCTTGCCTTTGCCCTCAAATCCTCCTTAGCTTGAATTACAGGTTCACTTACCGCATTGATTGTGATTGGTGTAGTCTCCGCGATCGCTTTAGTCGCATTTGATGAGATTTCCTGCATTACGAGACTTGCATCTAATGCAGAATTACTCCCAGTAGCGATCGCGGTAACTACATTTTTTAAACTGTTCGAGTCAAGCGATCGCCTCTGGCTTTTAGTTGACTGCGACTTAGTTGTTTTAGTTGTAGTGAAATCTTTTGGGCTTTCTGATTCTGAACTTATCTTACTTGTTACTGACTCAGATTCCCGTAGTGCTGGAATTATTGGCATATCCACAACACCAATCATGGCAGGCGCGATCTCCGCGATCGCGGGAATTAGAGTTACAGATGTTTCCCCTGCGTCGATTGGGCTTGATGAGATCTCCTGCTGAACTATGATCCCTGCGTCTGATGCGGCATCAACCTTAGTAGCGATTGACGTAGTGATAGGATTAGCGATCGCTAATCCTATCGTATCTGTGCTGTCTTCTGTTGCGTGGCTGATACTTGGAGAGGGATCATAACGAGCTTGAATAACATTCTCACTGACAGTTTGAATACCCAAGGGTTGAATAGAGGGCTGAACTAAAGCTTGAACTGAGTCTTGAATAGAGTCTTGAATAGAGGGTTGAACTAAAGCTTGAATTGGGGCTTGGATTGAGTCTTGAGCGATTTCGGGCAGCGCATTAGAAACGACCTGTACGATAGGAATGCTCGGAATCTTTGGCGCGGTTGGTATTGCTTCAGTAGAAATATCTGTAGGCAAATTTGTAGGCAAATCTGTAGGCAAACTAGATACTTTTGGTAAGGAGGGTTCTGAAGGTATGGGCAAACCTCGCTCCATTGTTGATTGAGCATCTGAGTTTTGTGGAAGCTGCACAAAAGATAATTCTGAGGATAATTCGGGTGCTGATGATGCGATCGCAGGGACAAATCCAGCCGCTTCCCCTGCGTCGATTGTACTTGATGAGATTTGCTTGGGCAAATCGGCATTTTTTACATTTTTTTGAGCAGGCGATCGCACCTCTTGTTTTTTTCCTCCTAAAGTCTCCTGTAGATCCTCTACTTCCCGATCAACTTCAAAACTTTGAGCATAAACAATGGGCACTTGTTCGGCATCCAATTCCACAACCGTTGACCAGCGGCTCATTTGACGATCCAATAATGGCAAACGATTTGCTAAAGCTTGAAAACGTTCAAGCAAACCCTCAGCCATCCGATGATTAGTTACACCAGGATGTTTTAAGGGTCGAGTCAAACGTTGTACAAGCCGAGGATCAAAATTCATACATTTTCAAAATTCATATATTGCATATATTGATTGATGCCAAGTGATATCAAGTAATGTCAAGAAAACACACAACAAAATTAAAACTCTAAAATTCTAAGCTTTATAAATACCTCGATGGACTAATTCCATCCGCTCAAAAGCCACTTCGGTCGCATTTGTGGCATTTAGTTGTGGTCCTTCCCATGCTATGGGATAGGCTTTTTTGAAATTCCAAGCCATCACTTTTGATTGCTGACTATCTTTTAAGATAATCGTGCCATTTTGCAAACGAATTTTCCCTCTCGTTACATCCTCATACCATTTCCAAAGATCGTCTCTTTCCGTCAAACCTCGAACTAACACTAAATTCGGATAATCCATTTGCTTAGGAAAGCGGTGAATGTGATGATTGACTCCACCTTCGACATAGGACTCAAGCTCCAACTTACCACTTAAGCCAATCACCTCAGAGAACCCACCAACTGTTAAGCCTTCAATTTCAACCGCAAAGTTGAAAGCCATATAAGGATCGCGAGGTTTTTCTTTTCCTCCTTTTTTTTGAGAGTTTCCCATTATCTAACCCAATATACAAACAGTAAGTAAAAAACAATCTGCAATCTCAAAAAGCAATCTCAAAAAGCAACCTCAAATTCATGGGCGACCTTGATGCGATTGCTGGTTAATCTGTTGATTAATCTGTGCAACTTGAGAAACCCATTGTTGTCGCTCCCAATGCTCCATGTTGAGAACGTTGTCGTAAGACCAATGAAAATGATAGGAAAGATATGCTACCTCCTCTAGCAAACGCTTGTGGGGGTAGCATGTCACTCCCCCACGGGGGCAGTTTCCACCTCAAATTCACCATTGCAATGGGGACAGGCCACTCGAAAGCGCGTATGACCGCTTCGATTGATTCGTTGGTAAAAGTCTTGAAGATAGGCTAGGTCACCTGAGAACAACTCCTCGATAATTTTAGTGTTGAGTTGATCGATCGTACCTAATCTAGTGATTACCCTTGCTAACAGAATAATCACTAGATACCCTGAATTTTTCTGTACTCTAGGATCGCGGAGTGGCGTAATTTCATCTGTGGCTCTGGAGAGTCGCATGACCCCCTCTCGATGCAAGCATCCTTCAGCGTCAATATAGCCATGCGGCAAAGTAAATGGAAATTCAGTTTGATACATTTTTTATTTCATTAACCAACAGTCACGCCTTCATGAACTAGCTCTAATGACTCGATCGCCACTTCACTACCAGTCGCATTAAATTCAGGACCATTCCAATTAGTGGGCCAGCATTTCTCCAAATTCCAACGAATTTTTTCCTCGCCTTTATCATTGGCCAAAATAATCGAAACATTTTTTCTCTCTGTTTCACCATCAAGGAGTTTCCGATGCCACTTCCACAGCTCATCATTATCTGTGAAGCCCCGTTTCAAGCTGATGTTGCCGAAGCTATTCAATCCTGGTAGTTGACGTTGAGCCAAGTTTTTATCGGTTCCTTCACGATAGGTACTAGCAGCGCGAGTTCCCGTTAAACCACTGCACTCACGAAATCCAGCATGGACGATGCCATCCCATTCCACCCAAAAATTATAACTGTTATAAGGATCGTGGGTATCTTTAATATTCGGCATGGAATCTATTCTCCCTTAGTAAAACAAGTGAATAATTAATAACATTCTAGATCAAGACTAGATCAAGGCTAGATAGAGACTAGACAAAGGCTAGGCAAAGGTGATACCGCTACTTCCATGAACTAGGGAAATAACAATAAACTCTGAGGGTGTTGTGGGCGATAGCCCCACTTCAGCCACCACTTGCCCTGCATTGCGAACCTCTAAAGGGTTTGTTTCTTCGTCGCATTTGACATAGAAGGCTTCTTCTGGTTCTTGACCTTGAAGTGCGCCTTTTTGCCAAAGTGATTCACAGTAAACGGTGAGTTCCCTTGCAATTCGCGTCCATAATGTTGTGTCATTGGGTTCAAAACCAATTCCCATCAGATTATGTTCAGCCCATCGCAAAACGGTAATGATTAAGCGACGAACATTCACATATTGCCAGCCAGAAATCTGACTGACAGTTCTCGCTCCCCAAACCCGAATGCCGCGACTCTTAAAACTATGAATCCAATTCACTCCAGCACCATGTTCCATATTAAGGCTTTGCCAATCTGAAGCTGATAAGGCAAGACTAATGTCTAGAACACCCTTGAGGACATAGTTGGCTGGGGCACGATGCACTCCACTTTCGCGATCGTTTTGGGCATAAATCCCAGCGATATGTCCACAGGGTGGAATAGGATAGGAAACTGTTTCAACCATAATCCAAGACCCGTAAATTGCGCCGTTATTGCCAATGAGCTGTTGTCGCTGTTGATTGATCTCTTCCAGATTAGCGGTGTTAAGGCTGTCTAGGATCGCAAAGCGATCGCTCATGCGATCGCAGTGTTCGAGCACTAAGGCTTGTAACTGCGCGATCTCACGGCTTGAAGTCAATTGCATGATATCAGGCACGCAAACGAGATCAATCGTATTCAGAGTTTCAATGGTTTGTAAGCCCTGACCGAGGGTATCCATTGTTAAGGAGAAAGCAGTAGCGTTTGGGGAAGCATTCGGTAAAAGCAGGACATAACATAAGCGTCCACCATTTTCAAAAAAGCCCCTGACCGCATGGGTCAAATAATCACTCACTGGATATCTTCCAAATAGCTGTAAGAATTGCGGCCAGAGAGTGAGCATTTGGGGGATTGCAGGAAATTCCAGCAGTTGATTGCTTGGATGATTGCTTTGAGCGTCCGTGACACCTAAAAATACTGGAACACCAGTCATTAAGTCATCTCTCGGAATTAAGGCAATATCCTGAAGGATGACCCCTGGTGCTGTTAGATAAGGCGAATTAAAGGGACTCACTCGACAATCTTTCCCGTGGTAGTTATGGGCGTTTTGCTTAGGTGTTTTGCTTGCTTGGTTTGCTTAGGTGTTTTGCTTAGGCTTAAGCTTTTTCTTCGGTCACAATTTGGGTAATACGGAAAATCACAAATTCCGCAGGTTCAATGACAGAAACGCCAATTTCTGTTACTACCTGTCCCAACTTCCGTACATCAATGGGATTGGTTTCCGCATCACATTTAACAAAAAATGCCTCTTGGGCAGTTGTGCCAAATAAAGCTCCTTTACGCCATTCATTGGTGAGAAATGCCGAAATATTACGGCGAATTCTCGCCCACAGTTCGGGGGTATTGGGTTCAAAGACTGTCCACTGTGTCCCTTCATCAATCGACTCACGGATATAGTTGAACTGTCGTCGAATATTGACGTATTTGAAGTCGGGATTATCTTTCCCAGCCCCTAGGGTTCTTGCTCCCCAAACACGGATGTTTCCGTTAAGATTGCGAATGCAATTAATCCCCACTTCGTTGAGGGGTTCTTGTTTGATTTTACTAATTTCTTGCTTCAAGCCCGTTGCACCCAAAATAGGCTCATTGGCTGGGGCTTTGTGGACTCCGCGTTGATTATCGACACGGGCATAAATCCCAGCGATATAACCACTAGGAGGCATAAATTTGGGGGCATTACTGATGGGATCGAAGACTTGAATCCAAGGGAAATATACGGCGGCGTAGTCCGAGTTTCCTAGGATTTTCGCACCTCCAGGTTGGAGTTGGTCTAGGGCAATTTCTTCCTCTGTGTCCAAAATAGCAAAGCGATCGCCTAATAGACGACAGTGAATATCAATCTTGGCAAGGGTCGATTTTGCGGTTACCCCTGGAGCGGCTACGATCGCAATCTCATCAATCGCTTCAAATTTTTCTAGAGCCAAATCAATATCTTTTTCGGCTTTAACCCAAGTGACAAAACAGCGTGTTCCACCGTTTCTAAAAAAGCCATAAACCGCATGGGCTAGGGTATTATGACCAGAGTCAGTGGAGAAATCTCCAAAATATTTCTTGAATTCACTAAAATTAGTGCAAAGCTGGACTTCCCCCACCTTGACAGATTTTGTAGTTGCCAGTGCATCCTCAGCTTTCTTCTGATCTTGCGATACGACCGAATACTGATCGTCTCCAATAATAAAATCGCCTTTTTTGGCAAGAGTACTGGTTTCAACCGTTGATGGTGCAGTTGATGATGCAGAGGCAGGATCTTCGGCATCCGCATCTTTTTTCGGCTTTGTTTTAGTCGATGAAATAGGGGCTGGAACTGCAAGGGAAATAATTCCAATAAATCCAGCGGTGCTTGTCCCAACTCCTGTAATCGGAGCCAGTCCAGAAGCAACTTCTTCAACGTAGACACCAGGTGATAAATAGGTAGGCATTCTTATTTAGTCCTTTACCTGCAATTGGTAATGATTGATTACATAAACTAAATCAACGATCGCGCAACGATCATTGAGAAACCAACTGAAAATCGAGTTGTTTGATATCTCCTGTTTGCAAATAAACTTGGTGCTGTTGGGTTACATAGCCCTGAGCCGATACGGTTAAAGTTGTAAAAGGCTGGCTTGGCGATAAAGCAACTAAGCGATAATTCCATTCACTATGTCCATTTTGATGAACAGATCTTGAACTCATGGCATAGTCTTCATTTTCATGAATTTTGACTTTCGCCATGTCAATGATTTCCTTGGTTTCTGAATCAATGACTTTGCCAAGAAGTGTTGTGGGGTTAAGCTTTAGAATTAATTTCAGTCTATCAGAAAAAGAAGTGTTTAGATCCAATTCAATATTATTTTTTGTTTCAGGCACTTCCACCTCAATGGAAGTATTGGTATAACGCATTTCGCTAAGCGGAAGCGATGCTTCTAATTGATAGGAACCTGTTGGTAGATCGGTAAAATAAAACCAACCATCTGAAGTTGAATAGGTTCGTTCTGGATATTTGGTATTTATAATTTGATCGGATTGCCAACAATCGAGAATAATCTGTAGCGCTCGAAACTTTTGATAATTATTTAGAGAAGAATCTCCTATTAGTGTTTTGAATAATTCTAGTTTCTCTTTTTTACTTATCTGGGGGTTGATCAGTTGTTCATGAAACTCTTGCGTTTTTGGTAATAAATACTCAAGGGGAGGATTCGGAATTCTTGAGTATGATTGATTCATCCATAAACTTTCGGGTAATCCAAAGAGTTGGGTTTTGAAAATCACAACATCCATAAATTTATCTGGAGCCTGAACGATTTTGATTCTTGCCCCAGCGATCGCTTCACCAGTCAAATTATTGATTACTTGTCCTGCCAATGTGACTTGATGGCGACGTTTTTGGTTTGACATTTGGGCTTGATGATTATGGAAATATGATTGAAATCATGAGCTAGGGTGAAATTAGGACAAACGGGACAGTTGAGGTCGATTTTCCAAGACTAGCGGATATTCTCCAGTGTCTTTTTCAACTGGTACAGCAATGGTGACGGTGCAATGTAAGGAAACTTTAGCTTTACCGCCCATTACTTGCCAAAATTCGCTGGGACTTTGCAAATAGCCAGACTGCATGGAGGTTAACACCACGGGCAATTCTTGATTCTGTAAACTACCCTGCAACATTTCGGGAGGAATAACTGAATGCGAAAACAGCAGTTTCATGATTTTGCTCAAGATGTGATGTTCTTGTTGCGGATCGTCAGCATTTACCCAGACCGTAATTAGATAGGAACAATCTACCCTTGCTGGTGGCTGTGTTTTAACGGCAGTGCCATTACCACGACGTTGCATTGTCCATTCGCGACTCCGCAAGTCTAAATTTTCTCGCACATCATAGAGAAAAAGATTAATGGCGGGTTTTTGCTGCATTCCTCCCTCTGTGGGCAGTTCAAAACTAATGGAAACACTGGTTTCCTCTGAGTTTTGTAAGTCAGGTAATCCGTGAATCAGAAATTTTTTGAGGGTGCTATCCAAGTCGTCTAACATTTGACTATTCCTCCTTGGCTAGTGCTGCGGTGGATCGATCGCTTCCGTCCTCATTGGCGATCGCTAGTTCTTCTTCCAATACCTGAATCGCGCCACTAATCCGTATCAAAGTCTCGCGCAAGCCCGCTTTCTTAGCTTCTAAATTTGCCAAGACTTGCTGCCCCGCTTCATATTCAGCCTTTAGGGCTTGGAGTCGTTTTTGCAGTTGTTCTTGCATAGGAAAATACTTAGCATAATGAAAATCAAGCGGAAGCGATCGTTTGGAAACTATTTAAGAATTATCTAGATCCCCCCCAGCCCCCCTTGTGAAGGGGGGAGAATGTTCTTCTTCCCCCTTCACAAGGGGGATTGAGGGGGATCATTAGTAACTCACGATTAGCTGATGACTTGTTTGTACAAGGTAGCTTGTGAAGGGGGGAGAATTTTCTTCTTCCCCCTTCACAAGGGGGGGCTGGGGGGATCATTAGTAACTCACGATTAGCTGATGACTTGTTTGTACAAGGTAGCTTGTGAAGGGGGGAGAATTTTCTTCTTCCCCCTTCACAAGGGGGATTGAGGGGGATCTCTTAGGATTTTTAACACTAGAAACTGATTCTTAAATGATTTTTAGAGATAATAGGGAAGCTCTAAATCATGAGTGCCAATTTCTCGGAAAAATATCTTATCCTCAAAATTATTTTTTTCCTCACCTTGCTTGGTTAGATCGACCTTAATGCTGATCAATTGGGTCATACGGTCATTGGAGTTGGTAAGGTTTAAAGCCTTGGTAATCATATCGGCGGGAATACGCGCCGCAATATAACGGTTATAAAACCTACTACTCCAATGCCGCGCAAAAGGATTGTCATAGGTGGCAAGAAAGCGTTCAATCGGCTGATAGGTGTCCCCAATCTTAATCGAAAGCCCTGTATGTAACACTCCATTCCAATAGTCATTATGGTTAATGAGATATAACAACTTATCGCGACCAGACGGAACAACGGGAACGCGAATTTCATACGTCATGAGATTATCGAAGTAAGCTAGAATATCGCCATTCCAATTATCGTTGTCCCACATAGCGGCATCTCCTTGGTTCACTCGATCTGCCCAGTGATAGCCTAATGCCGATTGAGCCGCATGACCCCACGGATTCTTGCTAAAGGCAACCCCTGATAGCATCAACCACGATTGATCACATTTATGAATTAGCTTCACCAGCCCCGACTGCCCTACGGGAATTGGTAACCATTGGTGATAGGGTCGAGATGAGTCACCCAAAGAGCCATCGGGACAGTAACAATTGCCATTTCTTTTTCCTGCCGTCCAATTTCCCAAATCTCGGAATATTTTACCATCTGTGGAAAATTGGGCATTGACAACATGCCACTCGTTGGTATTGCCAATTCTGACCCACGCTGTATCATAGCCAGAAGGCAGTGTAATGATTGCACCTCCTTTATCTTCTTTGCCTTTGCCATAACAAATTGCCTCGCGCCAAAAATAACTCCCTTTTGCACTCCAATTTGTTCGGTCATAGGAGTTTTTAGGGAGATCGTCTGACTTAACGATCACGCCTGCCTTTTCTGCCTCAAAAATATCGTCATATATCGTCGGATTTTGCGGATCGGTGGAGCCCGCAGGATACATCCGATGGCGCATGGGGTTGATTACTTCCAGATGCTTAGCTCTTAGCGTTTCATGGACAATGACTAAGCCAGTGTCACGCTCAATGCTCAGGCGGGGCTTCTCAACCCCATTTTCTGAAGCAAGCAATCGCAAAGAAGCAGTGGGATCATTTGCATCTTCCGATCCCTTGATCTTCCAGCCCACCATCTTGCCATCTTTTTGATCAAGACGCACCGCAGGAGCCTCTCCCGTAGGTTTACCCGCATTAGATAACGCCGCCGCGATATGATCTTTGACCGCCTTTTCGGAGGGGATCACATTAGGGCGATCTATGGCAGGAATACTCTGGGAAATTTCTTGAATAAGAGTGCCACCCAATTGCAATGCACCTGATACTGTCAAATTCCCTTGAATGCTCAAATCCTGTCCATCACTGCGGAGTTCGATATCTTGCTTAGCACTAGGAAGACGCACCCCAGAATATTGCCGAACACTGGCATCGATGATTACTTGGTCATGTTGCAGCAATACCTTCGCCAAGGTGATCGTTATGGCATCGTTAGATTGAATTGCCTCTAAGGTGATGATGGGTGTTTCTTCAAAACGAGTATAACTGTCAAGGATTTCTGGCTGTTGTAATATTTTGGGTTCTTGGTGATAGCGGAGACATAACCAGCCCAAGCTGTTGATTTTTCTAGTCACAGCTTCGGTGAGGATGATTAAATTGCCCTCTCCGTCGATCGCAGTTCCCGACTTAATGATCACCTCAGGCTGACCTACGATCGCTTCTACCTCAAGCCCCTCGACAATACCCGCTAAATGTAGGTGACTGTTAAGGTATTTTTGGCGATCATTAAGATAGCGATGGGCAAGTTCAAAGTCTTCATCAAGTAAATACTGCCCAGCGAAATAGTTAGGACGTTGTAGAGCGAAATTAACCCAATCTTTTTTTGATGGCATAGTTAGAGTTTCCTTGCTTTGATTCTCTGTAAAAAACCAAAGAAATCTAATACAGTTGGATAGATGTATTTTTTCTGCTTTGGATAATACAATACATAAAAGTTGCAAATGAGCAACTTAAGAATTTAAGTAAATTCAAGTGATTTTTAATTCCCAACTATAGATATACTTCAGTTCATATAATTTGACAAGAAATCTTAAATCTACTTTAGACATTTCTTAACAAAAGAATTAGAGCTATTGCCCCATCAAGTTGAGCCAATAGTTCGCGATGGAACTATTGGTTCTAGAATTTATACCAAAGCTCAAAATGGCAACGCCATTTTAAGCTTTGGTATTACTTGACATTCTCGTTTATTCTGCACTGCTCGATTCTGTACTGATTGGTAGGGTAATGAGCATTTCCGTACCTTCGCCAAATAGAGAGTTGACTTGAATCGTACCGCAATGTTTTTCAGTGACAATTTGTCGTGCGATCGCCAATCCCAATCCCGTCCCTTTACCAACGGATTTGGTCGTAAATAAATGATCGAATACCTTTTGTTTAACTTCTTCCTTCATGCCCTTACCATTATCGGTAATCACAATCTTAACGAGATTATTCTCTAAATCTAAGGAAGTTGTAATGGTAATACGGTTAGGATGGGCTTTAATTTGCTCGAAGCTCTTTCCCTGATTAGATTCTTCTAATGCATCGATCGCATTTGCCAAGATATTCATAAATACTTGGTTCAATTGTCCTGGAAAACATGCAATTTGAGGTAAGTTGCCGTAGTTAGTGACAACCTCAATCGCAGGATGCTGATCAGAAGCCTTCAGCCGATGTTTGAGAATGAGAATCGTACTATCAATACCCTGATGGATATCAAAAAGCACTTTGTAGTCTTGATCGGCACGGGAAAATGTTCTTAAACTCGTGCTGATATTTTTTAGGCGATCACAGGCGATCGTCATCGAATCAATCATCTTCGGTAAGTCCTCTAAACTATATTCCAAGTCAATTTCTTCGGCATGGGCTTTGATCTCATCACTCGGATTGGGTAGGTTCTCTTGATAGAGTTTTAAATGTTCAACGATATCGGCTAAGGTCGGTTCAGCTTGTTTGAGACTGACAGCAATAAACCCAAGGGGATTGTTCATTTCATGCGCTACTCCTGCAACTAGGTTGCCTAGGGCAGACATTTTCTCACTTTGCACCATTTGCAATTGGGCATTTTGCAGATCGGTAAGCACTTGTTGTAAGACCTGTGATTTTTGCTCCAAGGCAATTTCAGCAAGTTTACGTTCATGCAGAGCAGCTTGCTGTTTACTAATATCCAACACTAGCCCATCCCAAACTAGAGTTCCATCATCAAGTTGTTGGACTCGAGTTTTTATTTCAATCCACTTGATAATTCCCGATGGAGTCACAATTCGTCCTGACCACTCCAAAGGAGCTAAAGTTTGCCTAGAGTTGGTCAAAGATTGCTGGTAACTTGCCACATCCTCTGGATGGATTGCTTCTATGAGAAAGTGGATATTGGCGATCGCTTGTTCTTGGGTGATTTCAAACAAGTAGGAACATTCGGCACTAACATAGGATAGATATCTGTCCCCATCACTAGTCGAGCGAGCCTGATAAACAACTCCTGGCACATTATCTACAAGTTTCTCAAACCTAGAGTTACTTGCACTCAAGTTTTCGAGCGATCGTTCTAACTGTTGCGCATATTCTAGCGATCGCTCATAAAGTCGAGCATTTTCCAAAGAAATCGCCGCTTGAGCGCAAAGTAAATTTAGAATTTCCACACGATCCCTTGTGAAGGCTCCCGCTGCTAAACTATTTTCCAAATACAAAATGCCCTTCAATTTCCCCTGTTGCAAAATTGGACTGCATAAGATACTCTTCGGCTGCTGACGTATGATATAAGCGTCGCTGGCTAAGGTCGGATCGGCTGTCGCATCAATCAGCACCGCAGTTTGCCTGCTGTGCTGCACTTTGTAAATCAGCTTCAGAGGAACGTCCTGACTGTCTTCAACAGGAATTTTTTGCAACACAACAGGCTCTGCGCCCTCGATAATTGAGCCTTTGATCAATAGGCGATCGTCTCGCAAGAGCATAAATATACATTTATCAGCTCCCGCATTTTCGATAACGATAGAAAGTAAAGCTGAAAGCAGTTTCTCTAATTCGATTTCACCAGAAAGAGTTTGAGAGGCTTTGAGAATGGTAGCTAAATCTAGAGCTACAGAAGCACTGCTATGGGAAGTGTCGGAACTGGTGGAAGTACTTCCCACAGCGAAGATGGTTTCGCTCGTGGAGAGTAGGGAACGGGGTTGCTCTAAGATAAAGGCAAGGAGTTGGGGATAGCGTCTTTCCAAGTCCGCAACCTTAGCCTTTGCACCCCAACGGGCATAGCCATAATAGGCTTCGGTCATATATTCTTGAGCAATCCGTTCTTTATCCCAATCGAGATAGAACTTTGCCGCCAGTTCATTGGCAATTGCTTCTTCTTGAATGTAGCCGTTTTCTCTAGCACCAAGGATGGCACGATCATACAAATCTACTGCTTGAATGCGATCGCCACTAAGACGCGCCAGTTCCGCCGAAATCAACTGATGCTTATGAAGAAAATTATCAGGACAGGCTTTAGCCCATTTCTTAAGCATTTGCTGCTGTTCTTGAATTTGCTGATAATAAACAGCTTGAGTTTCCGAATCTGCTTGGGTATAAGCCGCAGCCAGACTAAGGGGATAATAAATGTGATAGGCAATGATCGGGAAAAATCCCATATTTGCAGGCAGTGCATCTTGTAGCGCGGGGGATATCGCCAATACCTGTGCGTAATCACCTCTAAAATAAGCCCGTTGTAAAACTAAAAAGCCATACCAACTAATGGCAACATCGAAATGGCTTTGCTTCCAAAGCAAAAAGAATGGGTGTTCAAAATAACCAGTTGCTGTTAGCTCCTGACCTTCAATAGTATCATCCATCAGTTCTTTCACAAATTGTTGCTGAAGTTGAAACACACACAGCATATTTTGGTCATTTGCCTGCTGCACATAGCCAAGATATTTTTGGATTTCCTCCTGCACTGACGGTAAAGGACTGCCTTTAAAGAGATGAGACCAGATTAAAAATACAATTGCCCATACCCCAAAGACTAAATCACCAAACTCCATACATAGTTCAATAGATTGCTCGTATAGAGGCACATTCTCTGATAGAGGACGCGAGAATGGATTAATACTATGGGCGAAGTGGTTATTATTTTTGGCGATGAACTGAGTGTTGTTAAAGGTGCGATCAAGATCCAAAGCAATCTTGCCAAACTGATAAGCATCTTGATAGTCACCCTGAAGTGCCAACATCATGCCATAGGAGCAATAGGCAAAGCTCGAACTTTCTGCACGTCCGTATTTTAGGGATATATTCACCATGCGGAGAGTTGTCAGCAGATTGAGCAGTTGGTTGCCTGCTAGGTAAGAAGCCGAATACAAGATCACTAGGATCTTCATGCAACTCTGCTGCACTGGGTCACTCATTGGAGGTAAATCTAGTAGAGCCTGAGCCGATATTTGAGCAACAGTTTCCTGTACTTGTCGTCGTTCTACTTCTACTAATGCCTGTAACTCATTTTGATCTGTTGGCAGTGTTATTCCCAAAACAGATAAACCTTTAATCCCATCTTCAACGCTAGCCATCATATTTGTTCCTTGAGTCATCCGTTGCGTCATGCGAATGCCATAAATATGTGCCATATCTAGAGGATCTTTGACGTGCTTTAAAATATGGGCAAGTAGAGATTCAGATGATTCAAACTGACCAACAAGATAGCTACATTCTGCTTTTTCGCGATGTAGATCAAGCATGAGGCGATAGTGAGTTTGCCAAGCAGATTGAGGTAGTCGTTTGAGTCCGATAGAGAAGTAGCCAATGGCTGCTTGATATGCAACTGAGAGCTTGGCTTTCATGCCAGCTAAGACCGACAATTCTGCTAGCTGAATTGTCGGTATAGCAGATGGATCAGCATCAATACCTACTGCCAAATGATTCACAATATCAAAAATTTTGTCTTCTAACACAGTGGATGATCGATGTGCTAGTAGTAATTGTCCGATTTGGAGGTGGACAAATTGCTTTTGCTCTTCGGCAATGAGAGAATAGGCTGATTGTTGGACGCGATCATGCAGAAACTTATAAGTCGCATTAGCAGAAACTTGATTTGCGGATAGAGCACTGGTTGGGGCGAAGAATTTATAGACATCGGAGATGGGAATAATTAGACCTTCTTGTAGGGCTCTCCATAACGCTGTTGCGGTATCTTCTGGAGATCTTTTAGAAACGATCGCCAGTGTCTGCAAATCAAAATGCGCCCCAATACAAGCTGCTAATTTCAACACCTCCTGAGTTTCGATAGGTAACTTCTGTAATTGCAGAGCCATAAATTCCACTACGTCATCAGTAATTGCCAAAGATCTAACTTGATTGATATCACACCGCCAATGTTGAATATCCCAATCAAAGGTAATCTGTCCATCTTCATACAAGGTTTTCAGAAATTGAGTTGTAAAAAATGGATTGCCGTTAGTTTTTTGATAGATTAATTCGGTTAAGGCTTGGGCAAGAAATAATTCACAATTTAGCGTATCAGCTACTAATTGATTTACATTTAGCAAGCTCAATGCTTTGAGAGTAATCGTGTTGACTAACGCACCAGATTTGATAATCTCATCAATAGTTATCATAAAGGGATGAGCAGGCGACACCTCATTATCTCGATAGGCTCCTATGATCAATAAATATTGAGTGTCTTCTATCAACAATTTCAGTAAATTTAGAGAGGCGGAATCTGCCCATTGTAAATCATCTAAAAACATCACCAAGGGATGCTCTGGGCTGGTAAAGATCTGCACAAACTTTTGCATCAGCAGATTAAAGCGATTTTGAGTCGCAGTCCCTGATAGTACTGTGGCTACTGGCTGCTGACCGATAATCAGTTCTAGTTCAGGAATCACCTCAATTAAAACTTGTCCATTCTCGCCCACAACTTTGAGGATTTTGTTTTTCCATCCGTTGATTTGACTATCTGATTCTGAGAGTAGTTGTCCCATTAGGTCGCGGAAAGCTTGGACAAAGGCAAAAAAGGGAATATTGCGCTGAAATTGATCGTATTTCCCTTTAATGAAGTAGCCCCGTTGTCTAACGATTGGTTTATGCACTTCATTAACGACGGCTGTTTTGCCAATTCCTGAAAAACCTGCAACAAGCATCATTTCTGTTGCGCCTTGGCTCACTCGCTCAAAGGAATTCAGGAGTATTTCTACTTCGGTGGCGCGACCATAGAGTTTTTCGGGGATAATAAAGCGATCGCTAATATCTCTCTGTCCAATTTCAAAAGGTGCAATATTTCCTGTAGCTTGCAATTGTTCTAGACAAATCTCTAAATCATGCTTAATTCCCAAAGCACTCTGATAGCGATCTTCAGCATTTTTAGCCATTAGTTTGCTGATGATTGTTGATAAAACTAGGGGAATACTAGGATTGATCTGATGAACTGGTGTAGGATTTTTTGCTAAATGACAATGGACTAATTCCACGGGATCATTGGATTGAAAAGGTAACTTTCCTGCCAATAACTCGTAGAAAGTCACCCCCAATGAGTAGAAGTCGCTGCGATAGTCAACCCCACGATTCATCCGTCCAGTTTGCTCTGGCGAAAGATAGGCAAGAGTTCCTTCTAGGGCGTTAGCATTTTGGATCTCTTGGGTTTCCCTTGGTAATAGTGAGGCAATACTAAAGTCAATTAATTTAACTTGGTTGGTTTCGGGGTTAATTAATATATTGCTGGGTTTGATATCCTTATGAATAACTCGATCTCGATATAATATATCTAAGCCATTACAGAGCGCGATCGCTATTTCCAAAAATTCTTTTAAAGAGAGCCTATTTCTCCCTTTTACCGCATACTCTCTCAAGGAAATCCCCCCGAAGTCTTCCATCACTAGCGCATAGCTATTTTGATATGGTTCTAAGCTGTAGGTTTGGATGATTAGTGGTGAGTTGAAATTTTGGGAAATATTATACTGATTGCGAAACTGAACTAATTCGTTAAAGGTGGGATAGTCATTTTTCAGGAGTTTGATCACTACAGGGAGTTGATCCGAGGTACGGATTGCCCGATAGACGACAGTCCGCGAACCCATGTAAAGATTTTCAGATAGAGAATAGCCGAGGATTGTGAATGTATCTACCATTGTTTTTGTCCTGTTATTTGCTTTATTATTTGCTTTATTAAGTAGCTAGGCATAAGTAAACTTAAAACCCAGAAGGGCATACCGCCCGCGCAGCAGGCGGTATGCCCTCTGGTTTTGGTTTTTAATTATACCTAGCTACTTATTTATCTTGTCAGAGTTATGGCATAACTTAATGCTGGTGAATGGGAATCGTAACGATAAAGGTAGAACCTTGTTCTACTCCAGAAACACATTCCAACTTACCACCATGTTTATCTACCACAATTTGATAGCTAATCGAAAGTCCCATCCCAGTCCCTTTGCCTACGGGCTTTGTGGTAAAAAACGGATCGAACAGCCTATGCTGAATTTCTGCTGGAATACCAATCCCATTATCGGAAATTTGAATCATCACTTCCTTAGCATTGACCAATGCAGTGCTAATTGTAATCCTTGGACTATGGATTTGACCAATTTCCAAAGATTCTTCTAGAGCATCAATTGCGTTACTGAGTAGATTCATAAAGACCTGATTGAGTTGTCCTGCGTAGCACTCGACTAGCGGTAACTCTCCATAGGCTTTGATAATTTCAATGATGGAAGCATCAGACCTTGCTTTTAGGCGATGTTGCAAAATCATCAGAGTACTATCGATCCCATCGTGGATATTCACGGATTTCATATCAGCTTCGTCCATGCGCGAGAAGGTACGCAATGACACGACAATTTTTTGGATACGTTCTGCGCCAACTTGCATAGAAGCGAGAAGATTGTGCATATCTTCCAGTAAAAAATTTAACTCGATCTCTTCGATTTGTTCTTGAATCTCGGCATGGGGGTCGGGATAATGTTTTTGGTAAAGCTCTAGGAGTTGCCCCAAATCTTTGGCATAGTTGTGAGCATGGATTAAGTTACCGTAAATGAAATTGACTGGGTTATTAATTTCATGGGCGACTCCTGCGACGAGTTGTCCCAGCCCCGACATTTTCTCCGATTGCACCATCTTGGTTTGAGTATTCTTGAGTTCTTTTAGGGTTTGTTCTAGCTCCGCAGTGCGCTGATTTAGCTCAGCTTCGGCACGTTTGCGATCGCTGATATCGCGGATAATTGCAGCAATATATGAAGGTTGACCTGTATTGGGGTCTTTGATTGTAAATATGTTCCATTCCACGGGAATTTGTACTTGGGTAATCAAGTGCTGCAAGTGCAGTTCCGCACTTGCATAACCATATTGTCGCAAATGAGGCATCAGGGTTTCTTGAATTTTAGCCCTGTCCTCCCGACTGTGGAAATCGCTTAGGTGTAAATTTTTAACTGTATCGGTGATACCAAGTCCCACTAATTGCCGTCCCCCTGCATTCAAATAAAGCATTTGTCCATCGTCAATGTTAGCAATGCTGATAAAGTCTGTAGTATTTTCGACTACAGAAGCAAGTTTTTGGACTTCTATTTCCGCCAGTTTGCGATCGCTAATATCTTCTAGTGTAACTAGAACTCCAATAACATTACCATCAAGATCGCGTAGGGGAGTTTTACGGGTATCAAGCCATCGTGTACTGCCATCTGAGCGCTGGTGGATCATAGTATGAAGATCTGATTGCCCAGACTCCATGACTCGACGATCGCGTTCCACATTCTGGGCTGCGGATTCAACCGTAAAGGGCAAAGTATAGTCAGTTTGCCCAACAATCATATCAGGTGATTCTAAACCCACAAGCTTAGCACCATTTGTGTTGCAGCCCATAAAATTAGATTCGCGGTCTTTCCAAAAGACTAATTGCGGAATGTTATCGAGTAACAGACGTAAAAACTGCTGTGATTGCTGAAGTTCCTGTTCCGCCTGCTTGCGATCGGTAATATCTAAGATGATGCTATCCCAAATAGTCGAACCATCAGCTTGCCGTTCTGGTTGAGAAGTGACCTGTACCCATTTTAGATTGCCCGAAGGGGTAATAATCCGAAATTCTTCCTTAAAAAGCATCAGTTTTTCAGATGCATAGATTCCAGCTTGCTGAATTCTTGGACGATCATCTGGATGTTGCAAGTCTTCAAATTGAATGACTCCAGACAAAAAGTCTTCAACTGAAACTTCGCAAATGTCAATACAACCTGAACTAACATAGAGTGTTGACGGAGAACCATCCACAGTAGTGCGAAACTGAGTAATCATGCCAGGGAGATTATTAGCCAACTTCTGAAATCTTGCCTCACTAGCTTGCAAATCTGCTAACTCTTGTTGAGACCTCAATATATCCATAGCCTGTTTCGCCCCACCTTTATAGGTTGACAATTACTTTAAGTACCTCAGCATAATTAATACCAAATCACAAAATGGCGTAGCCATTTTGTGATTTGATATAAAATCCAAATCTAAAACCTGCGACGTGTGCGCCGCTTGCGTCGCAGGTTTTAGGGTTTTATATTTAATTAAGCCCACTTACTTATTATATGGCTTGGCTAAAGGAAAGTATGAATTAGAAAAATTGCAGAAATCAGGTATTAAACTAAATCTGATTCCTTAGAAATAATATTGTGTATTGACGACAATCACTCCTGTTCAAGGGTTTGCAGTATAGCGATCGTCTCTTCATCCACTGGAAGGGATTACCTGATATCGAAGCGACTGATGCCGTAGCTCTCCTCGACAAGGAGAGCTACAGTCCCATCACAGAAGGGTAATCTCTTCCCCTTGATAATCTGTTTTTGATCCCACAGTTGCCTGATTTCAGCTTCCATAACAGGTATTTCATCCTCATGACCTTGATCCTTCAACCTCTGATTCTCAAGTTCGAGATGTCGAGCTAATCCATCTGGACGAAACAACGCCGCTTCCCAATCCTCAGGTTCTCCTTCTACTAATATCCAACCTGAGTTCCACACATCATCGGGCAAGGTAAACCACACCAGTTTTCGGAGCAGTCTACCATCACTGGCGTGCTCATAAACAAACCAATCCACGGAGTTATCTCCATAGACAAAAAAGATTTCTCCCAATTGTCCCGATTTAGCTTCAGTGAGAGACTCTTCGCCGAATAGCACTTCATCATCAGGAAGCTCATCATCGGGCTGATAATCGCAAAGTAGCCAAGGGGAATCAGGAAGAGGTTCAACTCTTTTACCAAATATCTTCTGGGCATTCTCAATCGCTTCGTTACGAACAAAATAGGCTGAGTAGGATTTCATACTTTATTTACCCTAGATTTTGATAGCTTAAGCTGGCTGGAAACAGTAATAGCTGTATGTTATGATGCATTCTATTAAGATTCAGATTGTAAAAATAAGAGACTGGCACTATAGGTGTTTCGGGAAACTCAACCTTAATAAATAGCAATAAGCAGCGCAAGGCACTGCAAACGTAATACTCGAAGGATTTTCGCATTGCTAATCGTAGAAGATCGCTACCCATTGACGGGGTTCTTTTTGTAGTCGAAGATAGGGATAAGGGGAGATTGGTATTGATAATCTCAAAAAAAATGAATCCACAAAATTCGGCAAATCTTAGTTTTAATTCTCTAGAAATATTAAAAGACTATCTTAATCAAGATTACGACCTTATCTCTGAAAAACTGATTTATATCCTAGAACATTTTGAAAGAACTACTTATTTAGAACTTGCACCAGATGCACAGCACTTTATCAATGCCTTTGTCAAAAACTTCTTATACATCTTTACTCAGCCTGATTATTGCCTGAGCGATCGCTATGCAATCAGATTTATTCAACTAAACCTGACTATATCTAACCTAGTGGCAATTTCTTGCTTTAAAACTACAGATGACTATCTAGATTTGTTAACAGCCCAGCCTCAAGATCTCGCCAAAGTCCTAACCCTATGCTCCGCTAGAAATAGTTGGCAAGGCGATCGCCAAGCATTTTTTGATATTAATCCAGCACTGACTAGTCTATGGTATTCCCATTATCTAGAAATTTATCGCTCAGGATTAGTAAATGTGATCGCATACAACAATCTCCGTGAACATATTCTTTATGAAGACGCGCGTCTAACGGGCTTCTATAAAATTGATGATGTCTACTTTGGCGCAACCTATATTGATGGCGATGATGACCGCATACTCAAAGCCAGAATTAACAAATTAGTTCAAAATAGCCAACTAGTTAAAAATATTACTATTGTCAATCAGCCCAACCCTCAGAAAATCGCTATCATTTCGGGCTTTTGGTATCCCCAGCATTCTATTTATCGGATTTTGTCTGGATGTGTGGCGGCGCTTAAGGATAGTTACGAGTTGACCTTAATTCACATAGGCGATCAGAAATTAGCGATCGATACGCAATACTTTAAAGAAGTTAAATATTTGCGATTTGATAACGGTTTTTCTGATCTGAGTGTCATTAAGCAAAATGAATTTGCTGCTATCTACTATCCAGACATAGGTATGATGAGCGAAAGCATTATATTGTCCAACCTGCGGATTGCTCCCATTCAAATTTGCGGGTTAGGACATCCCGTCAGTACCTTTGGTAGTGAGATTGATTATTTTATTAGTGGAGCCGATGCTGAGATTGCTTGCCATGCCGAAGACAACTATTCTGAACGTTTAGTTTTAGTAACTGGATTGGGGGCAGTTAATAATTGTCCTGACTATCAGTTATCAAAGGATGTTAATCCTGAAAATGCTGCACAAGCTTCTATCAAAAGCAGTGATAAATTCATTATTAACTGCCCTTGGTACGGTCAGAAAGTCAATTATCCATTATTGCTGACTCTCAAGCAAATTATCAAAAATGCTAAATCACCCGTTCTTTTTCGTCTTTTTTCGGGTGGAGCCTTAACACGCAAAAATGATTTTCTCCCCTTCGTCAAAGATGTCGAAGAGGTTTTAGGCTCTGAGCATGTCCATGTCTATCCATATATGCCCTATGCCGAATATATGGCAATTATGGAAGAAGGTGATATCTGTCTTGATTCCTATCATTTTGGTGGCTTTAATGTACTCATCGATGGTTTGTATCTCCAAAAGCCCTCGGTAGTCTTTGAGGGGAAACGCTGGTATAGTCGCTCAGGAGCGGCTTTGATGAGGAAATTAGGGCTGAGCAAACTTGTCGTCAAAACGCCATCAGCATATTCTCAGTTAACTCTTAAGCTCATGGGTGATCGCCTTTTTTATGAGTCAATGCAGGACAAGGTGAGGCAAATCGATTTGCAAAATATCGCTTTTCAGCCAATGAATGGTCAATATTTTAAAAAAGCGATCGACTTTCTCATTCAAAATCACGATCGCCTAAAATCAGAATCCTCGAAAAAAGCTATTCGGATTTCTTAGCGATCGCTGTCATATAGCTGCCGCCAACTGGATCAGGACATAAAACCCCAAAGAGAGTTGCCGCGAGGAGCGCGGCAACTCTCTTTGGGGTTTTGATTTTGGGCACTGGTCAGCTAATGGGGGGGATTCTGAAATGCCCATTTCATGCCAACAAAAAAGGCGCAAATATGTCGATCACGCTTTAGCTGACCAGTACCTAGCTTTACTGCATATCTCGCTTATTAGAACTTATTTAAATGATATATTTAGCTATATAAATCCTGTAGGAATCCCATTAGTTTAATCTGTGGACTTAAATCTAATGAGCCAAGCGATCGCAACAAATGATCTAGACCTAACTCAGCCGTTAGCTAATTCAAGAGCTTTGACTGATGAGCAGTTCATGTCATTACCTGAAGATGGCAATCGTTATGAGTATGTGGATGGAGAGTTAGTCATTGTGGCAAATTCAGGTGTAGAGCATGGATATTTGGCTCTTACTCTCGGATATTTTTTGACAGGTTTTGTGCGGACGCATAAGCTTGGGGTGACTTGTGATTCGAGTACGGCTTTTAAAATGAAGACTGGTAATAAGCGATCGCCCGATCTTGCTTTTATTGCTAAAGAAAGGTTGCAAGGGCTAAAGCGTTTACCGAAGGGATTTTTTGATGGCGCTCCTGATCTGGCTGTAGAAATTATTTCTCCCAATAATACTTTTGAGGAAATCCATAATAAGTTAGTGGAGTATTTTGAGAATGGAACTCGCTTAGTATGGGTGATTTTGCCTGATGAGGAATGTGTGTTGGTTTATCACAAACCTAAGCCTTCTAGGCTTTTGCAGTTAGAAGATAGCCTTGATGGTGAAGATGTAATTCCCAATTTTAATCTTCCTTTATCGGAGTTATTTCAAGAGTTATCTTTTTAAATATTAAAAAAATGGTGCAGACGATACCTAAGCAGTTACTAAGTTTTGACGATTTTATCGCCCGATATGGTGACAGTAACCGCTACGAATTGATTGATGGCGAGGCGTTTGATTTGGAACCAACAGGCTACCACGAAGAAGTTTCAGCTTTTATTACTACAAAGGTCTGTGCCCAAATTGATGCGATCGCTTTAAATTGGTTTGTCCTTCAGCGAGGATTGCTACGTCCTTCTAACCTTGGTATGACTGCATTTCGACCTGATGTGATGGTTGTCGATCGCAATGAACTTACAAAGGAACTACTTTGGTATGACCAATCAATCCTGACGCTGGGTAGTTCGATTAAGTTTGTGGTGGAGGTGGTTAGTAGCAACTGGCAAAACGATTATGCGCGTAAAGTTGAAGACTACGCAATTTTAGGTATTCCTGAATATTGGATTGCGGATTATGCGGGTTTAGGTGGAACTCGACATATTGGAAAACCGAAACAACCGACTCTTTCTATTTGTACGTTAGTGAATGGAGAGTATGAAATTCATCAGTTTCGCGGCAATCAACCGATTACTTCTCTCACATTCCCAAATCTCAAACTGACAGCAGAACAAGTTTTA
The DNA here is from genome assembly GCF_006861605.1 of Pseudanabaena sp. UWO310. Lineage (NCBI taxonomy): Bacteria > Bacillati > Cyanobacteriota > Cyanophyceae > Pseudanabaenales > Pseudanabaenaceae > Pseudanabaena > Pseudanabaena sp. UWO310. The sequence goes on from NZ_SELU01000012.1 coordinate 62,883, forward strand.
AAGGCTGGTAGATAAATCGCATAGTTTTCTGGGCGGTGGCTCAACTTGATCGGTTGTGGTCGGGATAGGCGGATTATTTATCAGCATAGGTTAGGAATGCTATGCTGCATTTTGCTAAATAAAACTTTATTCAGATTTATTACGCTACAAACATCTTGATATTACACTTAATTGATGGCTTTGTCTGACAAGTTATGTATTATCTATCCTATTCAAGTATTTATCCTGCAACTTACAAGATAATATAGTTAGGCAACCTTTGTGATTTGAGTTTTTAGAATACTTTTCGTTAGTCTTCAGCGAAAAATTAAAACTTCTTACAGCAAGGGGTTTGAAGTTTATCCAATTCAGTTTTTCTGAGAACAATAAAATGGCAAAGAGCAAGAGTACAAAAATAAATTGGTGTCACCATGCTTGAATTAGATTTACCATCAGCAGGAATGCAAAGCTATGCATGTGTAATTCATGGACCTATTACTTTTCCTGGGAGTAATCCTCATGAAGGCTTCACGTTAGGTCTTAACGATTTTATAAAAGCTCTTATTAACACTGATGCTGTACAACGCTTACGCTGGATTCGCCAGAACGGTCTAAGCCACTTTGTGTTTAACACAATGGAACATTCACGATTTACCCATAGTTTGGGAGTAGCTTTTGTAGCTCGGCGTATGATTGATAGAATAACACTTAACAGTGAGGTGGATAGTAAATTAGCTTGGAATTGGAAGTATGAGACAATTGCAGCCGCACTTCTACATGATATTGGGCATGGTCCCTTCAGTCATAGTTTAGAAGAAATTCTTCAGGTGATTAATCCTGAGCTTTCAAAGGATGAGCGATTTGATCATGAGTATATGACTTCGAGACTTATTCGAGAAGATACTCAAGTAAATAAAGTCTTGAAGTCTTGCAGTGAAGATTTGCCAGAGCAAGTAGCTCAGTTTTTTCTAAAAAAGGAAGAGAGAACTAAGGATCACTGGCGCTACCGAATTGTTTCAAGTCAACTAGATGCTGACCGATTAGACTATATCCTACGAGATTCTCGTATGGCTGGTCTTATGGGAGTAGGCTATGATTTAGATCGTATTGTGCAACACCTTTACGTTAGAAAACCTGATGATCCTTATTTCATTCTAGACCGCAAGGCTATAGAGGCTTTGGAATCAGCACTACTGGCAAATGATCAACTTTATCGTGCAGTTTATTACCACCGTAAGGTTAGGGCTGCAACTGCAATGTTGCAGGCTTTACTTTTGCGAGTAGCCGATTTAGCTAAAGAGAATCAGAAAAATTCTAAGGAACTATTCAAACGAGAAAATCATCCCTTGTTGAAACTCATAAAATGTGGGAGAAATATCGATTTGAAAGATTATTTAAGCCTAACTGAGAACCATATCTGGGCATTGATTGAAGAGTGGAGAGAACATCCAGATTCTATCGTCAAGGATTATGCTAATCGGTTGTGGTATCGTAACTTACATGCTACTGTTGACATTAGTGGGCATGATGATGGTAATCGAGAAGAAAAAAATGCCCTACAGAAACTGACTGACGAAGACTATCTAAATCTAGGACAAGAAAAAGAGAAACTTTTAAAAAAATACTACGTGCTTTCAGATACCTCTCGACGCAAGACCTATAAAGAAGGTGATAGCATCTATTTAGGTAATCAGAAAAAGCCTAGCGATAGTCCCAGTACTCTTGAATTCGATCAATCTAGTCGAATTATTTCTATGCTGCGTGAACAACACAAGATAGAGTATGTAATCTATCCACATAACGATAAAAATAAACAGGATGCTGATGTTGAAAATGTTAAGCTGGATGAAGATTTAGCTGTGGGGAACGGTATTTCTTCTCTATCACTCTTAGAAACTGTATCAAGCTGAACTTATTCTCTAAAGTGTAGGGATAAACGTTTATGACATGTCTAAACAAGCGCTTGCAAAGGAAACGGTGACATGAGCTTTTAGTTTTGTAGCAAACTCCATTACTGTCCGATGAAGCTCATTCCTTTATACCTAAAACGATGCGCTTGTTAAGGCTATCTATATTTTAGCCAAGATTGAGCCATCAAGAATGATTGATTTCGTTTATAAGTTCCGAGAAGTTATTGGCGATTCCTCTCAAGATGTGTCTCACCGCAAAGACAAATAATTGATAAGCGATCGCACATTCTGCTTGTGGTTTCTAAGCTTTCAATAAATCTAGCAATTGACGCATATCATCAAAAACTAACTTTGCACCTGCGGCAAGTAGCGACTCATGATGAGAAGAATGGCGATCGCTTGGCGCATACCCCAACACCCGCATCCCTGCCGCCGATCCTGCCTTTACACCCGCTACCGAATCCTCAATCACCACACAATTCTCTGGCGCATAGCCCATCTGACTAGCAGCATGGAGATAAACATCAGGAAAAGGCTTAGGGCGATCGACATGGTGACAGCTATATAGCTTTCCATCGAAATGATCTAACAATCCTGTCAATCCTAAAACTAATTCGATATGCCGAGGACTACTATTAGGGGACAACGGGAATTTGTGCTGATTTTGTTTCGTGGGCAATCCAACGACTGACGGATGGTAACTGTGCCGAAAACCATACTGCACCGAAAATGCTCAAAATACCACAGATAATCAAAGCGTTAGTTGCACCAAAGCTATTGGCTAACGTGCCTGCAAATAGATTACCAAAAGGCATCATTCCCACCATCGCCAGAGCATAGAAACTCATTACCCTACCGCGTTTATCTTCCGCAACTAGGGTTTGGATAATCATATTACTACTGGTAATTTGGAGAATTGTGAAGCCACCCGTAAAGACGAGAATCACGATTGATAGCCAAACTTCCCTAGATAGAGAGAAGGAAATCAAACTTATGCCGATCGCAACTTGAGCAACTACAATCAAACGTTCTAGCCCCGCAATTCCCCGTCTAACACTGAGGTATAAACAGGCAAATAGGGAACCAATCGGAGCAGAAGTGCTAAGATGCGCCATCGTTGTGGCATCTCCATTTAAAATTTCGGCAGCAAAAACAGGCATGAGCGCAATATGCGCCATTCCCACTAGCCCTTTTAAGGCAATCATCAACAGGATTGCACGGATTGGCTGTGTTTGGGAAACATACACAAAGCCTTCTCGTAATTTCTGAAAAGTTTCTCCTAAGCTAGTACGGATATTGGCATGGATTGCAGGAAGCCGCATCGCTTGCAGAGTCAAAATTGCAGGGATATAGCTAATTGTGTCGTAGAGAAAACAATATTTCACCCCTAACGTTGCCACCAAAATCCCACCCACAGCAGGTCCTAGGACGAGAGAAGAACTTAACATCACTGAGTTTAAGGCGATCGCATTACTACTATCAGCGCGATCGTCTACGGTTTCCGTGACGATCGTATGGCGCACGGGCATATCTAGCCCTTTGATCATGCCGTTAAGAACACTCAGGACTAACAGGATAGGGAAGGTAATTAGATTTGTAAAGGTGAGAATCGTTAAAGTGAGAGATACAGCAATTCCCACAATCTGCACGAACATCAATAAATCGCGCCGACTCCAGCGATCGCTTAATACGCCCGAAAAGGGAATCACGATTAAGGTGGGCAAAAATTGTACAAATCCTGCTACCCCCAACATCCATGCCGATTTGGTCAAATCATAAACTAGCCAAGGAATTGTTAACTGCTGGGTCATAAATGTCCCAGACATCGATAGCAACTGTCCGCCAAAAAACAGGCGGAAATTCTGCCAACGCATCGCAGGCAAATAATGATAAATGATGTTGATTAGGCGATCGCCTAATGATCTACTCTGATTTCCCATGTAGCTTATTCGTTATGGTCTACTAATAATTAGTTTGACTAACAATTTTACAATAATAGCAATTGTTTAACTGTGCTAGCTAACACGTTTAACGATTGGTTCCCAATCAAACACCTCTCCATCAATTTGGGCGGCGCTTGCATCATTTATAGCTACAGTCACTTGACTTAGGACAAATAACCCCCAAGAATTGACTGGCGGCGCGAAGCGCCGCCAGTCAATTCTTGGGGGTTATTTAATCAGCGAGATATGCAGCAAAGCTAAGTTATTGGAATGCTTGTAAGCGATCGCTCTGATTGAAGTATTGCAAAGGCTTAGTTTTGTGTCCTAGCATCCTTGACCTTTGAGCTAGATTTAGCACCATAATTCTATTTTGTAGATATTTAAACTATGACAGCGATCGCTTTAATTATTGGTGCAGGGAGCGGATTGAGTGCTTCCCTTGCGCGTTTATTTGCCAAAGAAGGAATAACCGTTGCCCTTGCCGCACGACAGATTGATAAACTTGCTGGTTTAGCAGAAGAAATTGGAGCTTTAAGAGCTTTAAGATTTACTGTGGATGCTTCCAAGCCCGATCAAGTCGAGAAGCTATTCAATCAAGTGGAACAGCAATTAGGAATACCCACAATTGTGATTTATAACCCCAGCGCCAGAATTTCAGGCGCAATTGTCGATTTAGATCCCGTTGAAGTTCTGCGAACTTTAGAAATTACTGCCTATGGCGGATTTCTGGTAGCTCAGGCGGCGGCAAAACGGTTACTAAAAGTAGGTGAGGGCGCAATTTTCTTTACAGGTGCTTCTGCTAGTGTCAAAGGCTATGCCCGATCTGCTCCCTTTGCCATGGGAAAATTTGCGCTGCGTGGTTTAGCTCAAAGTCTTGCCCGTGAATTAGCCCCTCAAAATATCCATGTTGCCCATTTTATCATTGATGGTGGTATTCGTTCAGATAGACGACCTGAACCAGTTGATCAGCCCGATAGTTTGCGCGATCCTGATGCGATCGCGCAGACCTATCTGAGTATTCTGCGCCAGCCTCGTAGCGCATGGACATGGGAAGTGGAATTACGTCCTTGGGTTGAGACATTTTAAAATCAAATTTTAAAATCAAAAAGAAGGCGATGCTTTGCATCGCCTTCTTTTTGATTGATGGAGTACAAATTACTATGCCAACTGTTAGGCAGCATTGCTCGCTGTAGCTGGTTCGGCAGTGGGGGCAGCAGCTACTTCTACTTCTGGCTGAGTACCCCCAAGTCCATCAAGAGCTTTTTCTACTCGTTTGAAATCAAAAAAAAGGGAATGATACGCGATCGCACCCTGATAAATTTTTGACTCGATGGGGAGTGGATCGATAAAATCCACCCGTGAGGCGATCAAGCATATCGCTAATATAGTAATTAAAGTTAATTGCTAGGACGGTTTAATGAATTTCAAGGTCATGCGATCGCTTTCACCAATGGCAAGATAGCGATCCTTATTCTTCTCTCCTAGCCTTAAGGTTGGGGGCAATGTCCAAACTCCATCAGGATAGTCCTTGGTATCTTTGGGATTAGCATTAATTTCTGACTTGCCAAGGAACTTAAACCCTGCTTTCTCAACCTCGGCAATTATTCCATCTTCGTCAATATATCCTGTCTTGGCACTCTCTTGTAATTTGGTTCCAGCCTTGGCGCGATGCTCTTCTACGCCTAAAATGCCATTGGGTTTCAGTGCCTGAAATGCGGCGGTATAGACGCGATCGGCATAACCGCCAATTATCCAGTTGTGGATATTGCGGAATGTTAGCACCACATCAACGGAATTATCGGGAGCGAGAATTAATTGCTGAGGTGGATCGATCGTGGCAACCTTTACCTTACCAAAAATCGCTGAATTAGCCGCTAACTTAGCTTGCAAAGCTTTAGCTGGCTTGCTTTTGGTCGGATCAAGATTGGTGACAATTAGCTGACCGCGATCGCGCAAAAATGGAGCGAGGATTTCCGTATACCAGCCGTTCCCTGGCCATAGCTCAACTACGGTTTGAGTGGGGCTTACACCAAAAAATTCTAGGGTTTCAAGGGGATGGCGATCGCGATCGCGGGCGCGATTTTTGGCGGAACGATGGGAACTGGCAAGTACTTTTTGCAAAGTAGGATTGTGGAGGGAACTGTCGTTTTGAATCGCATTTGCGAAGTCCCAAGAGGTTGTTAAACTGACTGAGATCAGAAAGACGATTGTTAAAACCTTCAACAATGTAGGTCGAAATAAGGATGGCAAAAACTGTTTTACTTTCATAGAGAACTCCTATTTAATTTGATATCAAACCAGATAATAAAGCGACGCTCTTCGATCTTCTTGAGTTTTGATCGCGGCGCAATGTTCGCAATTGTTAGCGTCATCACCTAGCAGTTCATAGGCATACCGCACGGCTTTCAGAGTTGCCGAATCCGTATCATCATTCTCTTGTTCTATAAAAACCTGATTTTCAGGGAACCACTCTTTAAATCCAGCCCGACTCAAGGCTTGATCCAATTCAGGACGGACACCTGCAAGTAATACTGTGATGCCGCGTTTGTGAGCTTGGTGCAGAAAATGTTCGATACGCTCAATGCAGACAATATCGGAGTTGCGAACTCGCTTGAGGCGGAGCACGATAAAACGAATATCAGAACTGACAGCTCTATTGGTGAGTTCTTCAAGATAGCGATCTAAGTCGGGTGCTGCTCCAAAGAAAATCTCTCCTTCGAGGTCAAAGAGCAGAACGGAAGTGCAGGGCGGATCGATCGAAAGCTTCTCACGCACGATTCCCTCATTATTAATGACCAGTTCTGCTCCCTTGAGTTTGGCGGCACGGGGGACAAATAGGAGAATCGAAAGAGCAACTCCCGTCAAAATTGAGTATTCAATATCTACAAAAATGGCTGTAAAGACGGTGATTAGCACCAAACCAGCATCAAATAGGGAAGCTTTAAAGGTATAGCGCAACCGCTTCAAGTCGATCAAACGGGCTGCTGTAATAATCAATAAACCCGATAGGGCTGCTTTGGGAATAAATTTTGTTAAAGGAGCTAGGGTCAGAATTGCCACTGCTACAACTATTGCAGCAATTACACCCGAAAAGCGCGTCTTTGCGCCTGCTTGGAAATTGATCGCGGAACGGCTCAAGGAGCCTGATCCTGGCAAACTTTGCAGGAATCCGCCGCCTAGATTGGCAAATCCTTCCGCAAGACATTGACGGTTGTAGTCGAGAACTTGTCCAGTTTGATTGGCAATGGCTTTAGCGATCGCTAATGCTTCTAATAAACCAAGAAAGGCGATCGCAAAAGCGCCACGGGAGAGTTGACCAACCCAAGCGAACTTAATTTCAGGAATATGGGGTAGAGGCAAACTAGCAGGCACAGAAGCCGATACTGCTACCAAAGTTTTGCCACCATTGGGAACAGTCCAGCCCAAGAGATAAGCGCCAACGGATACGAAGATCAGCACGAATAACATATCAAATTGCGGCAGTCCGTATTTACGCACCAATTGGCGTAAAGCGAGTGCTAACACAATCGTGACGACCGTTATTCCCACAGCTTGATAGTTGGGACTACCTCCTGTCAGGGTGAGCCAGAGGCGATAGAAAACTTGATCGTGGGCAGTTCCTTTTTCGCGGATGCCAAGAGCATTTCCTATTTGTCCGATCGCTAATAGTACCGAGGCTCCTGTCATAAATCCCAAAATCACCGACTCAGAAATGTAGCGTGTCAAATCACCCAGTTTGAACACAGCAATCAAAATCTGAATACTGCCGACCATGATCCCTAGCAGAAACATCCCCTCATAGGCATCAAGACGAGCATCGGGTTCAAAAAATCCCAAAGTACTAAATACCACAAGGGAAATGGCGCTGGTTGGACCATTGATCAAATGAGAAGATGAGCCGAAGATTGAAGCGATCGCCGTAACAAAAATCGCAGAATACAGTCCAAAGCGAGGATCTACACCAGCAATGAGGGCATAGGCGATGCCCTGAGGTAAGGCGATCGCCGCAACGGTTAGGGCGGCAATCACATCTGCACGACCCTTACCCAAGTTGTAGTTTAAATATTTTAAATTACTCATGTTAGTTCCATTAAGCAAGCTACGCTTTGCCTTTCTTTTAATTGTTAATATTCTCTATTTAGCCTTTGGCTTATAAACGCGATCAATGATGCCGTTATCACCAAAAAACTTTTGTTTCGCATCGTCCCAATCCTTAGCAATAAGGGTGATCGGGAATAGCTCAATCTGACCAAACTGACTACTATATTTATTCAGAATTTCTTGATTAATTGGACGATAGCCAAACTTAGCGATCGTTTCCTGAGCCTGATCCGTAAATAGAAATTCTAAATAAGCTTTCGCTTCCGCAGCATTCTTATGCTGTGCAGTATTCTGATCAACCCATGCCACGTAAGGCTGAGCGAGAATACTGGCAGATGGATAAACAATTTGCAATTCACCCTTGGATTCGGCAACTTCTCGAATCGCCTCGTTCTCCCAAGTCAAATGCACATCACCGATTTTTTCGACAGAAAAGTTGATCGCCGAAGTCCGTGCGCCCGCAGCCAGTGTCGTTGTATGTTCGTAAAAAGCCTTGAGAAAGGCAAGTGCGTCAGCTTCACTACCGCCACGCTTAATTACTGAACCCCAAGCCGATAATGCGCTTAATTTGCCATTGCCAGAGGTCTTAGGATCAGGAGTGACAATTTCCACATTAGGCTGAATCAGATCTTGCCAATCTTGAATATTTTTGGGATTGCCTTTGCGGACAACAAAAACGATTGTGGAAGAATAGGGTTGGGAATCGTTGGGTAGTCTTTTTGACCAAGCTTCAGGAATGAGGCTCTGTTTACGGAGTGCGTCAACATCCGTATAGAGTCCTAAAGTCACCACATCCGCAGGTGCACTTCCATCGATAACCGATCGGCTTTGATAGGAAGAACCTGCATGGGATTGCTTAATCTTCAGATGCTTACCAGTTTCCTTCTCATATTTGGCAATAAATTGCTCATTTAAACTAACGTAAAGCTCTCTAGTGGGGTCATAGGATACGTTAAATAATTGACTTGACGTATTACCACTTTCTACATTTTTGACAACAACCAAAGTAACGGAAAGAATAACTGCTGCTACTGCCGCTAGATTAGTCCAAGAGATTCGCTGTATTTTTAGTTTGCCAAGATGCAAATAGTTTTTACTTTGGGACATCAGCACACCATTATTGCAAGGAAAGTTAAAACTTCTTGGCATTATACATTAAATCTACTTTAAACCTATCGATTTACCGTAGATTAGGATTAATTATGTTGCGTTATATGAAGTTAAGTAAATCTGTCCCTCCTCGCAAAGGTTGCCCCAGCACATTCACAAATGGATAATCGAGAAATACTGCTTTATCGGCTCTTTCCCAAACAAGATCACGCACTTTGCTGTAATTGCCATCAACTACCCAGCGATCGCCTTTTAAAGCTGCTGATAGGCGATCGCTGGGCAGTTGATCGGAAGCCTCAGTCTAATTTGACTCCTGTGGTAGCTTGTTCTACACTTCATTTGCTAATTGTTATTTCTCAAAAATTTTAATCCTGCTAAAACCATTTTTCTTGATGTTTTTAAGACTAAAATTTCTGTTTATACAATTCCTGCATCATATCCCAGAAGGAATGATATCTAAAAGCACCAGGATTTTTATTCCCGAAGTCCCAAGCTTCCCATTCATTTCTAGCATCCTTAATTATAGGATTGAGTAGAAATACATCACCATCTCTTGTAGAGCTAATCTGTAAAGCTGTTTTCATGTATTGGCTTCTTGTTAGAAGGGGATCGTCTCCATACTGGATGTATTCTTCGTCACTAATATCATCTTCATCAATATCATCCTCATCGCTATCAATTCCCCAGATTTCAGCCCAATCCTCATCTATCCTATCTTCATCACCATTCCAGATTTCGACCCATTCTTTATTTTCCTCGATGAACCATTTGATTTGATCTGTGCCATATAGCTCACAGTATCGATTTAGAATAGTAAATCCATTTGAGGCAAGCAAAAAATTCTTATAACCTAATGGTAGTTTAGTTCTTAGCCGTTCTTCCAATTTGGAAATATCATCCTCGGTTGCACCTTCCCAAAGACAACACTCATTCTCTAAAACCTCTGAAAATTCGTATGAGTACTGCTCTATAAATTTTGCATTTAGGTTCTCAAAAATTTCTGTATTCCAGTTTTCTAAAAAAATATTCCAATCTTCCACTGTGGGAATAAATCCATACTCCAAATAATTGCCTTTATCCAAAACCATATTAGTTGACCTAATCTTTAATAAACTGAAAAACTAAAACATATTTATTCTAGATCTAATGACATATAGCTTTAATGCAATTACTGTTTAACTATTCTGATGAAGATAAACTAATGTAATTCCTAGTTTAAGTCAAGTATGATCGCATCAACAATCTATCTCCAAAAGGTGATCTCTAGTAATGTAAGTAGTGATTGTTTGGGCGATCGCTTTTAACCATAGTTTCTATTCAGAAACCTTTGCTATTTGAAAATGTTCGATCCACTCAGGCTGATCGACATGTTATATACCCGCTTCATCGGTAACGGAAATACCTGCAACTTGAAGTCCGTGATCCAAACCGAGGCTCGGAAGTTTTGAATTAAGAATAGATGCAAGATGGTATTGGAAAGGTGTAATTCGTAAATCAAAGGCTGACTTGGGATACGGAATCAAATAGCGGCTCCCATCAACACCCACGAACCAGTAGGTCTCAATTCGATAGCCGTTGTACTCTAGATAGACTTCCTGTTGATACGCTTGTGTGTCCGCAAATTTTCTCACCCAAGGTTCGGTGAATTTCTGTATTTTGTCAGGGCGATTTAGTCTCAGGCGGATCGCAACGTCGTTTCGATGTAAGTATTGTCCAATTGCATCGTTATATTCAAAATCATCTGGAATAGATTGGAGCAGAAAATCGACAAGATCATTCTTTGATGTGCTTGAGCGAAACCATCGAGGAAAATGTTTCTTTAATAACTCGTCAAACTCGCATAAGTACAAAGAAATATCTTCCCAGAACAGAATTTCAACTCGCGGAATTGCCCATTTTGTTTTGCGAACGAACTCCTGAAGATTTGCATCTCGCTTCAGCGTGGTAAGAATAATGTATTCTTCTGGCAGTGGAACAAAGTTCTCAGCATTTTCAATCTCGTGCGTGAGTTCCTTTGCTGTAAGCGATTCGACTCGCTTGCATTGACCAGCAGCAATTTGTGTTCCTTGTCCTCGAAGATGAACGGGGCGACCATAGATATCGACACCAAACTGTTTCTGACCCGACCGACCATTGCGGATTAGACTTTATCGGAAATAAAACGGCTAAAATGCCATCAAAGCTTTATACAGCAAGCATTTTACTGGTCTTTTGGCGATTTCTTGAAAGCCTTATCTAGCAAGGCTTTCATTTATTTTCGATTAAGTCTATTGTATAAGGATCACGCCACTTGCGTTTGAGAATATCCGAGCAGATATCCTCAAACTCGTCCCAAGATTTCGGAATGGGGAGATCTGTTGTTGTTGGTGTTGGCATAGAATCGTTACCTAGGACACAACTTAAATTTGTAATGCATTTGCGATTTAACTCTTTTACTAAGGATAAACTAACGCAGATCCTACCCTAAGTCAAACGAGATCGCCCCAATTATCTATCCGCTAAAGGGTTTGCGGTATTGCGATCGCTTATCAACTACTTAACTTTGCCCTCTAACCAACCTTACCTATTCATCTGCAAATTCTTTAATGATTTTTTCGATCGCATTATTCTCTATATCTGATGTGTCGGACTTAGAATAAATTGTCACCAAAACCACACTAGTTTCAGTTTTCACATAATAAATAACCCGATAACCTGCGCTTTTTCCTTTTTGAATATTGCTATTTTTGAGACGGACTTTAAATACTTGATTATTCAAACCAAAAATTTGATCACCTAAAACTTCTCCTGATTTTAGCTGCTCAACTAGAGGTTCTATATCCTTACGGATTGAACGATAACGTTTAGCTAATTGACTAAGATCTTTTTTAAAACGGGCAGTCAGAAAAATTTCGATAGAACTACTCGACATCAATTCCCTCCCACATCTGAGATAGGGGAATAGTTTGCCCACTTAGCGCTTCTTTAAGTCCTTGTTTAATACCCTCAATAACAATATCATCAGGTGTATCATCAAGATCTTCACGAGTTTTTTCGACTAAATATTGTAGAACTTCTTTTTGTTCATTAAGTGAAAGTTGATCAATTAAATTGAAAACCTGATCTTTTGTAATTTGTAAAGTTAGCATAAGTATCAAATTCCTTAAGTATTATGCATAAATTTAGCAGAGTAGTATTTGCCATTGCCTAAATTATAACCATACATCAATCCCCAACTCCCCACAAACTCCCCAAATCAGACGCTCACATCAACAATCAATCCCCTGAAAGCGATCGCCTAGATATTGAAATTTAAAATCTAAAGCGATCGCCCTAAAGCCAATCAAACCCTAACTTTGATAAGGACGGGGAAGTAAACGTAACCGATGCGCCATATCCTGTTCGCTATTGTTCTTCCGACCATAGCCCCAGCCAAGAGTACGCCGATATTCACCCATGATACCGCGATCAATTAACTCATCCTCATTTACCGCCACATTGGTATGGGACTCTGGCGCAACATAGAGCGCATCCGCAGGACAATATGCCTCACACATAAAACAGGTTTGGCAATCTTGCTGACGGGCGATCGCAGGCGGTTGATTGGGAACTGCATCAAAGACATTGGTGGGACAGACTTGAACGCAGACATTGCAATTGATGCAGAGTTTATGGCTGACAAGTTCGATCATGATGCGACTCCTGAAGGGATTTTGGTGGTGGCAATGGGGGTTGAATTGGGTGGTGAGGCGATCGCTTCCGTAATCCAGTCACGTCTGACCCAGAGACGATCTAAACCGCCCGTAGCTTGGTAATAGCGCTGATTGGGATCGGTTTCCGTATAGTCGGTGCGAATATGTCCGCCACGAGTTTCCTTGCGATGTAAAGCGCTGAAATAGCCCCATCGTGCCACTGCGGTGAGAGAAGCAGCCCGACGCGAAAATTCCACATCGCGCACCGTATCCTGTTGGGGATTGGCTTGCACCTGTTCCCATAGCTTCTCTAATTTTGAGAGAGAATCTAAAAGTCCTTGTTCGGAACGGAAGAAGTTTTTATCGAGGGGAAATACTTCATCCTGCACACCCTTAACGATCGCCTCGCTATCGAATTTTTCGGAGGATGGTAGGTGCGATCGCAGTCCCGCTTGTCCCGCAGGGTGAGCTTTTCGTTCATTGGCATGAGCGCCCAAACTCAGCGCAAAGGCGGCGGCTCCTGCTCCAGCCCATTGCCCTGTGGAAATAGCCCAAGCTGCGTTGGGTCCACCACCACCAGAGGCTAATCCTGCCAGAAATTCACGTGAAGCGGCATCGCCTGCGGCGTAGAGTCCCACGACTGTGGTGGCACAGGTTTCATCTACGAGTCGGATGCCCCCTGTACCGCGTACTGTTCCTTCCAATAGCAAGGTCACAGGTACTCTTTCCGTATAGGGATCGATGTTTGCCTTTTTGTAGGGTAAATAGGCGATGAAATGGGATTTTTCGATAACTGCTTTTACTTCATCGGTAGCGCGATCGAGTCTTGCGTAAACAGGTCCTTTCAAGAGCGCCGTAGGCAGAAAGAGAGGATCGCGGCGACCATTGATATAACCGCCTAAATCATTACCTGCCTCGTCGGTAAAGCTTGCCCAACCAAAGGGAACGCCTCTCGTGACAGTGGCATTAAAGGCGGTAGAAATTGCATAGTGACTGGATGCTTCCATACTAGAGAGTTCGCCGCCAGCTTCCACTGCCATTAATAAGCCATCACCTGTATTGGTATTGCAGCCGAGTACTTTGCTCAAGTAAGCGCAACCACCATTAGCGAGAACAACTGCTCCTGCGCGAACGGTATAATGACGATTGTGCTGACGTTGTACACCTCTCGCTCCTGCAACGGAACCATCTTCTGCTAATAGTAGTTCTAAGGTAGGGCTTTGATCGAGAATCTGTACGCCTACTTTCAGTAGATTTTTGCGAAGGACGCGCATATATTCGGGACCATAATAGCTCTGGCGCACCGATTCGCCATTCTCTTTAGGAAAGTTATAACCCCATTCTTCAACGAGGGGCATACTCAGCCATGCTTTCTCTATCACGCGCTCGATCCAGTTAATGTTACCTAAAGTTTGGGTGGAGCGATAACGATCCCATTTAGCCTTTTCCCAGTTGTCGGGCGTAGGAGCCATCACGCCATTACCACTAGCGGCGGCGGCTCCACTGGTTCCTAGGAATCCTTTGTCGGCAATAATTACCTTTGCGCCATGCACGGCGGCTGACCATGCCGACCATGCGGCGGCGGGTCCTCCACCAATCACTAAGACATCAGCCGTTAACTGAAGTTCTGCTTCTCTCTCAATACACATTGTTTCTTTCCTTGTGGGTTTTAAATTTAAGAACTGATGCTATTTAGAATCTTCGCTATCTATCTATGTTTCAAGGCTTAGATCCCCCTCAATCCCCCTTAAAAAGGGGGAAGAAGAAAATTTTCTCTTTTCTATAAAGACATAAGAAATCTTGAAATATTCTCCCCCCTTTACAAGGAGGGCTGGGGGGATCGTTAGTCTAGGGCGTAGAGACGAGCAATCCAGCCTTTTCAGGAGTTCCTGTAAACTCAAAGAAATGTTTGTCAAGAGGTTGTGAAATGGTTTGTCCGTCAAAACGATGTCTACCCACTGCCATATTGCCTGTGGCGGTAAATTGGAAGTCAACTTCAGAAAAACTATTTTCTTGAAAGATTGCCCTTACTCGTTCTGAATAGTTAAAGCCATCGCGATGTCCTCTAGTCCAGATTGCGAAAGCACCCGTTTTGGCAAAGTAGGCAAGATTGCGAATTAATTTTTGGAGGACTTCTTCATTAGGTAAATTACCGAAAATACCCGCGACAATGATCACATCGGCAGGGACATGATCCGCAAAATTGGCGGTAAGCGTTGCATCACCATTGATGAATTCAATTTGGTCAGTGAGTCCTAATTTAGCGATCGCCTCTTTGCCTCGCTCTACCAATTTAGGATCGAGTTCTACTAATCGCGCCCTGACATCCTTAGCACGGGGATGGGTTTCCAAAACTCCCAATAAATCGCGTCCATCGCCTGAACAAGCACTGACAACTTGAATTGTGCCTGCGGGAGAAGCATCAAGGCTGTTAGAGATATATTTCTGAACGATCGCTAATCGTTGTTGTAAAAGCTCCTGAGAGTTGTAAAGATCGTGCCATGCAAACCAGTCTTTAGCCATGATATTAGTTCCGTTAATTTTGAAATTTGGTGTAAAAGTTAGAGATTTTAGATCCCCCCCAGCCCCCCCTTGTAAAGGGGGGAGAATATTCTTCTCTTCCTGCCCCTTTTTAAGGGGGATTGAGGGGGATCTCTTCGATTAAGCCGTAGCTTTCTCTGCTCGATTAATCGAATGCATTGCATTCAGAATCGACTTGGAAATTAGCGGTAACTGTCGCCAAAACCAAGCCGAAGCCAGAACACAGATACTGCCAGTGACTAGCAAAGTATTGGGCGCACCGAGCCAATGGGCGAGAGTTCCTGTAAATAGATTACAGATGGGCAACATCCCAATTAGGGAAAGAGAATAGAAACTCATCACGCGACCGCGTTTACTGTCATCGACAATGGTTTGAATCACAGTGTTGCTACAGGAAATATGCAAAGTGGAAATACCTCCCATGATTACGAGTAAAGGTAGAGAAATCCAGAGAACGGTCGAGAAGGCATAGGCGATCGCTGCTACCCCAATAGAAAATGGACAAAGGGCAATCAATCGCTCTAAACCTGCCACTTGGCGACGTTGGCTGAGATAAATTGAGGAAAGAATTGCGCCAAAAGCAGGAGCTGCACTTAACCAGCCCAAAATCTTTTCGCCACCTTGGAGAATTTCGGCAGCGTAGATCGGTAATAGCACCACATGGGCAAATCCGAAGATGCCTTGCAACGCTAAGAGCAAGATAATCGCCTTCACAGGCAGAAAGTCGGCAACATAATTAAATCCTTCCTGCAAACGCTTCCAAGTGCTAATCTTCTGTGAGATTTGCATCGGTTTGCTAGCGGGAAGGGTCATCACCGCTAACGCCCAAATTGCGGCGACATAACTGATGGTGTCATAGAGAAAACAGAACTTCACACCCACAGTCGCTAGTAGGATTCCACCGATCGCAGGTCCCATTAAGCGCGAACAGGCAAGCATTGTCGAATTAATAGCGATCGCATTGCTTAAATCCTGTCGATTCTCCACCATTTCTACGACAAAGGCATGGCGCACAGGCATATCTAGCCCCTTTAGCACGCCACCGAGAATACTGAGAATTAATAATGACCAGAATTCGGCTAAATTCAAAACGGTAACTAGGGTCAGGGTTGCCGATACGCTAATACCGAGAATCTGCACTAATTTTAAAAGGTCTTTACGATCCCAGCGATCGCTAAGTACTCCTGAAAAGGGAATCAGAATTAAGGATGGCAGAAACCCTAAAAAGCCTGATAGCCCCAGTAACCAAGGCGATTTGGTTAGATCATAAATCAACCAAGGGATCGCCATCTGGGTCATGAAAGTTCCCGATAAGGAGAACACCTGACCGATGATATAGAGGCGAAAATTGCGGGATTTAAAAGCAGGAAAGCTTTTGTAAATATTACTAGTGATGCTATTGGTGATGGAATTGGTAAGAGGATGCTGTGATGCTTCGCCTAATTCTGGAGGTAATTGATTTACCTGATGCAAATTCACCTTATGTGGGTGCGATCGCCGTTTGGGATTTTCCATATCCATCTGTTGTCTCTCCTACTGCGCCTGTACGGAAACTGAATGATGATCCTGTACGCCTGCTGTCACCCATGCAGCGATCACAGGTAAAAATCGCACAAACAGAAGCGAGCCGACAATGCAAACTGTACCGCCAATGATCAGTGTGTTTTGCGCCCCGATCGCATTTGCGGAAGTACCCAAAATTAAGTTTCCAAAGGGTGACATACCCATAAAGCACATCGTATAGAAGCTCATCACTCTTCCCCGCTTTGATTCTTCCACCCCATGCTGAATGACCGTGTTACTAGCAGCAACCTGAAGCGTAGAGCTAAATCCCACCACGGTTAATGCTGCTACTGAGAGCCAAAATACATGGGAAAGTGAGAAGACAATCATAGCAATTCCTAAACTGGCTGGGCAGAAAGCAATTAATCGATGTAGCCCCTGAATTCCTTTCCGAAAGCTGAGATAAAGACAGGCAAAGACTGCGCCTAAAGCCGAAGCTGCGGTTAAAAATCCCATAGTCGCAGCATCACCTTGAAAAACCTGTACTGAAAAAATCGGTAACAAGGTCGCATAGGACATATTGATCAGACTCGCCAAAGCTAGCAGCAGCAATAGAGAGCGAATGGGGACAACCTTGTAGGCATATTTAAATCCTTCCTTCAGATTTTGCCAAGGATGCTTTTTGTGGGATTCGATTTTACGGGTCGCGATCCGCATGGCGAATAGGGCGACTAATACGGCAATGTAACTGACGCTATCGTAGAGAAAACAGAAACCTGCACCAATTGAAGCGATCGCAATTCCTCCCATCGCAGGACCTAATAGCCTTGCCGTATTCAGAAACGCATAGTTGAGCGAAATGGCGCTATTCATTTCTTCGCGATTGACAATATCCGTCACAAAAGCATGGCGAATCGGCACATCTAAGCCCTTGAGAACTCCGCCAAGGGTTCCTAATAATAGCAATACCCAGAAATTCGCCCATCCCAAAAAGCTCGTAACCATCAGGGCAAGTGAGATCGAAATCCCAAATATCTGCAACAAAATCATCAAGTATTTGCGATCGTAGCGATCGGCGAGAATACCTGAGATGGGAGCGAGGAGAAATACGGGCAACTGACCCAAAAATCCTGCGATACCCAACAACAGGGCTGAATCTGTGACCTTATAAATCAGCCAGAGAACGGCTACTTGGGTCATAAAGCTACCCGTCATCGATAAGCTTTGACCAGCAAAGTAGAGTCGATAGTTACGCGATCTAAATGCTGGCAGATCCACATTAAAATTGAACCAGCCCATTGATGTTTTTGCCATGCGGATAGTTTTTATGAGACTAATTGTTAGACAATCTAAATAATAGATAGACAAATATCTTCTGTCATGACTATAGATTTAGTCAAGTTAGCTACGTTACAAATATTTGGGAATAAGGGATTAATTAGGGATTAATTCATGAGATTAGCGATCGCTATCGCTTGCCCGTCTAGCAGTTCAGATGCAGAGATCGTGTTATGGCAATGGTAAGTAGGAAATGCGATCGCGAATGGGGATATGGCTATGAAAGAGGATATGAAAAAAGCTTGGCTTAAATCCTATTAATAGTTTCGTAGGATAACCCAGTCGATTCGGCAATAATTTCTATGGCTACATTTTGCTCTTTCAATGCTTTGGCAACTCTCTCAATACCTTTCTCAATACCAATCTTTTCACCTTCTTCAAAAGCTGCGTCAAATACGTTTTTCACTTCTAAATACTGGACTAAACTCTTTTTATATTGTTCATACTGCTCTAGATTTAAGTGCGATATTTCGGCGATTTCAAATCCTTTTTGAAAGATTGGTTCATTGAGTATTGCTGGTATGTGATTAAAACTTTCTAAGTTCTTTAAAAAATACAGCCATTTATCGAAATGAGTTACCAGTTCGTTTTCTTGTTTATTGAATAGAGGCATTTGTAAAAACTTAAAATTTAATTTATCGAAAAATATATCTCCATCTTGGTCTTTGAGACATACATCGCGCCTAAACTTGGATGTGGTATTTTCATCGTACTCAAAATCTAATATGGCAATAAAATAGATTGGTAATAAATAGAAGTTCCAATCTCCTTTTTCTGATTGTTCTCGAATTGGGAATGTGGAATAGAATAAGGCTCTATCTTTGAAATGCTTGATTTTCGCTTTTTGCATTTCCACAATAAACTTATCGCCAGTTTTGCTTTCGCAGTAAATATCAAAAATGGCTCTGCGCTCTGTTACTGTGTCGGCAAGATTTTCAGAATTTTTAAATGTTAATTGTTGAATTTGATGATGTATTGGTAAAAGTTGATTGAGAAAATCGATGAGCAAATCCTTACTGCCTTCTTCGCCGAACAGTTTCTTAAAGCCAAAATCAGTATAGGGATTAAAGTATCTCGCAACCATAATTATTTCTCAAAGTATGTGCGTATTTAGATGTGAAGACTTTGTGTAATACTTCTTATATAGCACAAAAAATGGTCTCTATGCAGACTTTCTGCTGGCTTTTAAAAACAAAGGCATTTGCCCTAATTTAGTTTTATCAGGCTCATTCCAGATTGTTTTCAATTTTATCTCTAGTTTCTCAACTGGGTCGTTGCCAAGTTCTGCTAAATAGCGTTTCACCGCAGACCAAGTACGGTAATACTCTAATAATTGCTTTAAATTCCATTCTACCTTCATTGAAAATTTCTTTGGGTGTTAATTGCGTCAAATGGAAGGACTAAATCACGATAGCCATTCCTCACTTGTCGATTGCCGCTTGCCCAAAATCGGTCGATCGGCTCAAGTAAATTTTTAGTAATAATTTCATCAATTTCGGGTTCAATTTCTAACCGACCATAACCCCAAACAGCTAAAATACCTTTTGGTTTGAGTACTCGTTCCACTTCTTGAAAAAACTTTTCTTGGTCAAACCAATGTATCGCCAAAGCTACTGTAACCAAATCAAATGACTGGTTTTCAAATGGGGTATGTTCAGCAGGAGAAACACTGTAGTTTATCTTAGGATGTGCGATGCAGTTTTGAATTTGCTCGACACTAATATCAGTAGCTTCGACCTGTGAAAAAAATTTTGCACAGGAAATGGCGGCTTGCCCATTTCCTGTGGCACAATCCCAGACGCGATCGCGATGTTCGCAAATTTCGCTCAAATATAAAAAAAGCTCATCGGGGTATTGAGGTCTATGTTTGGCATATTGTTCCGAATTGACCGAAAAGCTTTGAATGTTGTTCATTGTTACTCCGATTTTATTAGCGAGGAAATATTAAGGTAAGAAATAAACGCAACGTTGGGTTTTGTCACCTTAACCCAACCTACAAGATCGGCGATCGCACTCTTTGCCAAGTTTTGGTTGCAGGTTGGTTGGTGCGACTTGGCAATGTGTGTAGCTGTGAAATGTGGTTGTCACACGTATATCTTATCTATGTTGAAAATCTCTCTTGTCATTAGAGTTGAATCCTCATATTTAGTTCTTACTAATTTCTTTTGTAAAAACAAGTTTTGTTCTATTGAGTTAATCTGCTGATATGCATTTTCTGAAACAACCACAAACCATCCTTCTCCAACTTCTGCATCTTTTCTGGGTGTCATTTGTGCATTTCCATTTGACCAATAAATAGATTCCGCCATTAGCTCACCTTTTGAATTTTTCCAAGCAAATAATTTATTTGTTTCTGGTACCCATTCTAAACATCTTGCCAAGGTAGGATTAATTGCAATCCAGTTTGATTTTATGTCAAATCTATCAAACCAATGGTCTCTTATTACAATGATAAAATGTCCACCTGTGCTTATGCTATGGTAATCACAACTTAATTGGTGAAAAACAGAACCAAAAATATAATTTTTATTCTTATTCAAGTTCTCATTAACTGCAATTTGATACATGTATTCTTCCGAAGGAGAACCCCAATCTAAGTTTTTAACTAGATTATATTCTGCAATAATTTTGAAACTTTCATTATAGTTCAATAATGATTCATTCAATCTTTTTGATTCATCAATTTTGTCCAACCAATCGTTGCCAACCCCACCAAAATCTCTTTCTTTAATTGTTTGAATGAAGTCTGGTTTTTCAATTTCTTTAAAATGAGAAACTGAGTAATCTTGTGAAATGAAAACATCTCGAAGTTTTTCTTCATCAATCGTGCCTGAATCAATTAATTCATTAGTGACGTACATAATTGCTCTTCGGGCAACAATAACTCTCGGTCTTGGATAAGAATATTTTAAAGAAACTTCTTCTAAATGATTTCTAAGTTTCTTTTCATATTCAATCGTCCATTCCTCTTTGCTTCCAATTTCTTTCATTATTGAGTAAACCCTGTAAATAAGATTAGATTCGTCAATACCAGATTCTTTTGATAATACTCTGACTAAAGATTCAAATGGTTGAATTAGGTCTCTCGGATTGGTAATATCAACATTTGGATAATATGGATCAATCTCTTTATTTAACTCTAATGTTTGTGGTTTGGGAAGGTGTAAAGAATATACACTTGGCAAGTCAATATTTTTAGCAACAGGAATATCTTCACCTAACTCATTTAAAATTTGTTTTGCGTTCTCTCGCAGCAAATAGTCTTTTGATAAAGCTACGTTTTGAATTATTGGTTTTATCTCTTTAATCCTTGAAGAATTAAGCTCTCTTAATGTCATTATCACATCCATAGAAGTGTAATCATTCATTCTCCCGTTTAGTAATTGAGCTAATGCGTAGTCATTATTTTGATTAATATATTTTGCTAACAGCAGAATAGATTCTTCTCGAATTAATGAAACTGGATTCTTTGACAGATACAATAAGTAGTCCACTAGCGTTTCAGAGATTGGCTTTTCCATTGATTGAAGTAAAGGTAGGTTTACGGCAGGTTTACTATTAGACATCAATCTTTGTAGATAACCAAATATCTCAACCCAAATTTCTTCTTCAACATAGTTTTCCGTTAGCAATGGAACTATATAGTCAAGATGCTCAATATATAAACTTGGATAATTACCACTTGAAATATCATGAGCAAAAACTTCAAATGCTTTAGCAGAGGCAAGAGCAGGGTTTACTTTTCTCAAAGCATTAAAAGAATTTATTCTTGTCCCACCATCGTAGAATTTTACCCAACCAGAAGAACTCGACAATTCAAGACTTTTATTAGCTAAACTTTCAGCCAATTCGCTATGCCCATTTTCAAAAGCAACTTCACTCAGTTTTGCATAAAAATCAGATTGTCTACTGCCAATTCTAACAATATTTGCAACTTCGTTAATTTGCATTGAAGTTAGTGTCGAAGCTATTTTGCCAATGACATTTGACCAATTAAAGTATGAATTGCCTTGGTCTTCTTCTTCAACAATTTTTTTGAAGTCGTCAAAATTTTCAACTCGTTTTAAAACTTCACTTTCATCAATACTTTTGTGATTATCTTTTAGGGTTAATGAGTTTGAGGATGATGAAGAATAGTCCTTTCTGGTTTTTTCGGGAACTTTGAAATCTGAATAATAATCATCTATTCTTATTCCATTTCCTGAACAGAAGGTTTCAATCTCAAAAAGTAAATAATACCTATTTTCTTCGTATGACTTGATTTTTATAGCTGTAATGATTGCAGGCAAGTATTTTTCTAAAAATATTTCTTGCAAGATTTCATGTCCTTTGTTTAAAATTGCTTTCAGTAAAGAAGTGTTGGCTGATTCAGCTAGAAGCATATACAAACCATTATATAGTTGAACTATGCTTCTGAATTCATCGTCACTTTTTATTCGATTGACAAAGTGTTTGATGAACAAAGTAATTGAATCTTTAAAATCAACTAAATCGTTTTCCAATTGCCAAATAGTTTGTTCAAGTCCATCATTCAAATTATATTCATATGATACATCCAGTAATTCTTCAGAAGAGTTCCAATACGCTCTTCCTTCGGTGGTTTCCTTTATGTGATTCAGATGTGATAAGAACCATTTGATTCTTTCAGTAGCTTGTGACGGGTCTTGAAGATTGATTTTTCTTAACCATTCAATCCATGTACTAAACTGATAATCTTTTCTATATCCAACTCCAATAGATTCCAGAATCGCTTGTTTAAGCCACTTTTCACTAATTTCAAATTCTCTTAAATTGAGATGCACTTTTGAATGAGCTACACATTCGGTAACACGACCATCTATATCACGGTTTTCTAACATAGAAGATTCTAAGTTCTTCAACTGTGTTTTTGCTTTGTTGGAATTGAATCCATTATTTATTAATGACTTTATGATTTTTCGTTGATCGCTTGTGCTCCAGTATTTAGGGTTAACGGAAAACTCATTGAATAAAAAATCGCCAAATTCTTCTAGGCTTTCTTTGCCATTTTGTGATACTGCCGAAATTAAAAAGTCAAAATATTTCCCTTTAGCTTGTGTAAGTTTATACCAATAAATATTTCGGTGAGAAACATCTTTGTAGTAAAATCGAAGAATAGGGAGTGCTCTTTTCGTAACGCTTCCAAATGCTTGATTCTTAAGAATTCCATCAGCTAAAATTTGAGTTGTAATACACAACATTCGTCCAAATTCAACTAATACTTCTTCATCAGAACCTTTTACAGCAGAAGGAATTGCAGAGGTTATTGTAATACCTTTTCCGCACAAGTTTAGTAGCTTGTTGAGTTTGATTATTGGAATAAAAGGATCTAAAGAGCCATCAAAATCCATACGATGTTTGTCAATATTCAAAGGCTGCTCAATACTATTAATCCAACTAAATGTTTCGTCAATGTTTTGGGTGACTTTATAAACCAGATCAGCAATGTAAATTTTGTCAATTGGTTTACTTTCTTCTTTTGTGAAATGGTTTGTCAATATTGACAGATATTCATTCGCTCGGTTATTGTCATTTAATTCTAAGCATTGTTCAATGGCATATTGAATAAGCTGAAATAGTGTATTTCTTTCTCTCGGTTCAGTTTTTCCTGTTTTTTCTAAAACGGTTTTTACATCACCCCATTTGTTTTGGTCAATTAAACTATAACCAAGGTTGGCGATTAACCTCAATTGTAAATCCGCTTCTTTTTCCTCAAATATATTTGAACGTGTATTTTCTGAGAATTCGATATTCTCAATTTTTGACAAAATGTTTTCCGTTGTTTCAAAATGCGGAGCAGTATAAATCCATTCTGGGAGCATCCCAATTAGGCACTAAGTATAAATACTTAAGGGAAAAGAGCTGTAAAATAGTAACAAATTAACCCGTCCAAGCAAATGACACCAGAAGAAAAAGGAAGACTTGAAGCCTGCACCAGAGA
>NZ_SELU01000103.1:0-10956 GCF_006861605.1 Pseudanabaena sp. UWO310
TAGTAAAAGAGATTAAAAAAAGCTCTCTAATATGGCAGTCCTAAATCATTTAAGTAAGTGAGCTTAATTAAATATAAAACCCTAAAACCTGCGGCGCACGCTGCGCGTGCGCCGCAGGTTTTAGATCTGGATTTTAATTGTGCTTAGGTGAGAAAAATAGAGCTGCGACTGAGCGCAGTCGCAGCCTCTCATAATACCAATTTCCAAAAGTGTAGCTACACTTTTGGAAATTGAAAACCAAACCCAGTAAGGGTTTTAAAATCACAAAATGGCTACGCCATTTTGTGATTTGGTATAACTCATTTAGGATTGCTATATTCGGAAACAAGAGCCTAGGGCTTCTTGTCTATACGAATAATCACTCAAGAGACTGCGCTTCAGGATGGATCTGTGAAAGAAGGAATCAAAAAACTCATCACCAAGGGTTTGGTTAACTTTGTGGTATCTAGTCTCGTTCTCAGTGGTAGCATCAGCGCGATCGCAATTATCCCTTTGACTACAATTGCCTCTGTCAATGCCCAATCGGACGAAGAGATAAATATCCGCGTTTATAAATTAGCTAGTCCCGCAGTGGTCTCGATCCAATCCCAACTCGGCAATGGCAGTGGCTCAATCATCGATCCTCAAGGCTTAGTTTTGACCAATGCCCATGTAGTGCGCGGCTCTAGCATCGTCACGGTCATCCTCAGCGATAAACGCCAATTTCGTGGGGTGGTAATTGCTAATAGCCGCAATCCCGACCTCGCCATGATTAGGCTAGAGGGGGTCACCGAAAGCTTACCCACAATTCAGATCGGCTCATCGGGCGCGATCCAAGTCGGTCAGCGAGCTTTTGCGATCGGCAATCCCTTCGGTCGGTTTGCAGGAACCCTGACCACGGGGATTATCAGCCGCATCGATCGCGATCGCCAAAAATTACAAACCGATGCAGCATTGAATCCTGGCAACTCAGGGGGACCCTTGCTCAATAGTCGGGCGGAATTGGTGGGGGTGAATACAGAAATTTTTACGACTAATTCCACTAATAGCGGCATTGGATTAGCGATCGAGGCTGATACGGTTAAACAGTTTATTGCGGAAGTGCGCCAAGGCAAGATTGGTAACAATATTGCACCGATTAACAGCCCCAAAGTTATCACGCTTAATGGTACTCCGCTTGCATCTACCCTAGGTGCTGCCGACAATACTCTGCCCGATGGCAGCTATTACAAAGCCTATGAGTTTCAGGGGCAAGCAGGGCAATCGTTAGTGATTGAGATGCGGAGCAATGAGATCGACCCCTATCTGGTGTTATTTGATGCCAATGGTCGTAAGGTTGCTGAGGATGACGATGGCGGCGGTGGCAAAAATGCAAGGCTAGCTATTACCCTGCCCAGTACTGGTAAATATACACTTTATGCCAATTCCTATGAGGTGGGACAGGGAGGTCGCTTTACGATCGCAGGTTTGCTAGGTAATAGCCCAAATAATCAATTGGGCAATAATTTCACAGCTCCGTCACAATCTGATAATTTAGGAATCCTTTTGCAGAAAAATGGAGTCTTAGGATCGCAGAGTCGAGTCTTTGCCCGTGATGGCAGTCTATTTGATGCCTTCAGTTTTAACGGACAGGCGGGGCAAGTCGTGAGTATCGAACTGGTTAGCTCGGATTTCCATCCCTATTTGGTGTTATTTTCGCCAGATAGTAAGGTTTTGCAAGAAAACGACGGTTTACCCAGTCGTAAAAATGCATCAATGACGCTCCAATTGCCCGTAACGGGTACTTATAGAACGATTGTTAATGCCTATGATCGCAATGGTAAAGGCTCTTACCAACTCATCGTTAAACGATTGCGATAGCTTGCTGATGGTTGAGTAATTTTGCGCAATTAAATATAAAACCTAAAAACCTGTAGCGAACGCTGCGCGTTCGCTACTCTGAATTACTGACAATGGAGGATTGATTTGCTATGCGCCCAAAATACAACCTAGGATATTTAGTCTTGGGAATTAGTAGTCTACTATTCACACTGACACCTAGTGCCTATGCGGTAACGCCCGCATCAGTGAATCAAGATGCTGGTGTGGCTTGGTCAAGTATTGTTGAAAATCCCTTTGATGGCAAAATAGTTTATGACAAGCACTTCAGCGATGATTTTGCTTTTGTGACGAGCTGGTCAAAACAAGGGATTAACGCTACCTATACCGAATATTGGTCAGAGGTGGTCGGTTATCGTCGGGTTTGGAAGACTCGGAGCGTTCGGCGTGATGATCATTATATTGACGAGCGCTATAGCGATCGCGAAGCCATCACGGAAAAAAGATCGCGATCGCGATCGCCGAAATCCTTGCAATTTAGCTATCAAGGTAAAATTTACACCTACAATTCTGGTGCTGTTGATCCCGAACTTTCGGCTATCTTAGCGAATTTTCCTGCGGGGAATACAACTATACGTGCTATTTGGAATAACGATCAGACTTCGGATTTTCCCATTGGTTCGGGTACGGTAGAGGCATGGAAAACTATCTTTAAAACCGATTCACCGCCACCACGCTTTGGCAATTAATACCAAGTTAGGAAATGGCGTAGCCATTTCTTAACTTGGTATAGCTATATTCACTTAAGTCAGGCAATCAAACCCAATAGAGAGTTGCGGCGCTTCGCGCCGCAACTCTCTATTGGGTTTACTGACTATAGCAATTAACGCAAAAATAAAGGCGGCGCAAAGCGCCGCCTTTATTTTTGCGTTAATTGCTGATTATAAGGTTTGCTCGTTATTGGGGCGTGGGCGGACGCGGCTAGGAGTCGTATCTGGTTCGGGCAAAGGCGTGTATTGATTGCCCGTAAATTCCTTGGAAACACGCAAACGCTGACTAGCGATCGTAATTCCTGATTCGCGCACTAGTACCACAGATATCCAGCGATCGCCAGAGGAAAAGGGCGCTTGACCGATCTTAAATAAACCGCCTGCGCTGAGAGGGCGTAGATTGATTGTATTGTCATTGAGGTAATTCTTGGCTTCAACAGGCTCCTCGATCGCTGCGCCAAGCAACAAACTCGTACCCAATGGTTCCGTAACGATCGCATCGAGCACATATTGGCGACCGACACCGATGAGTTCGGGAACTTTGAGCTTGACGGGTGGTGGCGCATCCCCCGTACTTAATGAAGACTGCTCAGAGAGAATTTGCTGGGATACCACCTGTAACTGACCGTTGATATTTTTATAGGTCTGAGTTGAGATCAATCTAGCGTCTAACTTAAAGTTATCGTTCTCGGCTCCCTTACCACCCTGCACCATCGTTACGGTTTCCGCCGTAATTAGGTCGCCTTGTTTGTCCCACTTCGAGATTTCGGTGTGATAGCGAATATTTTTATACCGTTGCCAGAGTTCGCCCAATACCTGCTTGTAGCGATCGCGATTTAGTCCATCGGAGTGATTAAAGTTGGGAGCGTAGTACTTCATCACCCCCTCAAGATCCTGACTGCTGGCAGCTTTATCCAAGGCAAAGACGATATTCGATAGTTCGGGAGGAGCGGGCTTCGATGATTGAGCCGCAAGGACAGGATTGGCGATCGGCGCAATCGAGGCAACTACCGCAGAAACAAGTAACAGAGTAATTCGTTTGAACATGCGTAACTCTAATCAATAACCTGTAACGATACTAAAAAACAAGACAAAAGCGATACAAAAGCGATACAAAAGCGATCGAAGAAAATGGGGATTTCCCTACTTTGCTCAATTGGTTAAGCCCATATGGTTAAGCCCATATATTTTTGAAAAATCTACGCAAAGCTTGGCTTTCTCAAAAATATACGCCTATTATCAACGCAAAACACTTTAAGAATGCGACAAAGTCAGAAATTGTTTCTCACTTATACGCCCAGATTGGTAAAGTGTCTCATTTATTTCTGAAATTTTTAACACCGCATGGGGGGAATATCCACTCTTTTGAATGCGATCGCATACTCCTGACTCGTGATCGATAAATACGACGATATCGCGCACCCTTAAGCCGCAGCTTTCGATTTTTTGCGCCCCTTCAATCGCGCTCTTGCCTGAAATCAAAATATCATCTACAACCACAATCGTTTCTCCTGCCTCATAATTGCCCTCGATTAAGCGTCTGGCTCCATAAGCCTTTACTTCTTTGCGCGGAAAAATGAGCGGGAAGTTTAATCTCAGGGCTAGTCCTGAGGCGGTGGGCAAAGAACCGTAGGGAATGCCTGCAATCCGATCGAATTGCAGATTCTGCAAGATCTCGGCATAGGTTGCGATCACTGCCTCAAAGACTTGGGGGTTGGAGATAATTCGCCGCAGATCGATGTAGTAGGGAAATATCTGTCCAGAAGCTTGCACCGTTTCCTCAAAGGTAATGCAGCCAATATCAAATAGTTGCAAAATTAGATTGGCATGGGGATGTCTTTGGCGATCGATCAGGCAGACATTGGGCATCCAGAGATCGCAAATAGGTTGCTGGCGATCGGTTGCAGCGATCGCCTGATTAATCTCATCCCTTAGCGATCGCACTAATACATCGGGTTCTCCCATGGCTAGAGCATCCTGATTAACGGGTAAGATTAAGCCGCCACCATTGCTATCTAGCCCTGCCTTGAGAATTGCCGCCAAACTAGCGCTCCTTTGCCCATTATCTCGACCTGCCCAGATACTTCTGGCTAGGATGAAGCGCTCAGGAGCCAGCGATCGCACCTTAGCTAGGGCATCGGGAACGGCTGCCCCTACCTCTAGGGCAAGATTTTCCATGCCAGCCCAAGCTTGGCAATTTTGAACCACATTTAAGTACATGGGTAGAGACTTTGGCAGTGAAGTGGATGGAGATTTCATCTCAGGGTGGGGATATTCCTGAAAGTCCTGTGCTGTAGCATTGGAGGAGTAGCAACTTACCAAAATTGCCTTATCTGGATACATCAAAAAACGCGCGGCTAGATCTTGCCCGATATAAGGGCTTACGGTAATGGCATCCACCCCCCACTGTTCAAAGGCAGTTTTTGCCATCACTGAGCTGCTGTTGAGATCGGCGTGCTTAGCATCGAGAATAATCGGAATTTCTGATGGAATTGCCGCTAAGGTCTTGACTAATAGCTCTAATCCCCCCGCGCCTAAAGCTGTATAAAACCCTAACGTCGGCTTGTAGGCACAAACGAGATTTGAAGTCGATTGAATGATGAAATTCATCCATTCCCAGAGGTAGGCGATCGTGCGATCGTCGCCCGCACTCATCTCCGAGTCGTATTTTGCTCTATATTGGGTGGGCATTACCTCAGGGTTAGGATCTAGCCCCAAACATAAAATGCTCTGATTGTTAGCGATCGCAGTTCTGAGTTTTGCAGCAAAGCTCATAATTTCGGGCTGAGGTAAAGGTGGACATCTAGTTGAAAATCTCGCCTTCGGCGATCGCTTCTAGCTCATCGCATTAAGAAAATATCACTCTTGCTATAATGCTCAACAAGAAAATGTACTCACAACTTTACAATGGTCACTATGCATGGCTACAGTTCAGTTTAAGACAGAGATCAGTGCAGAACTAGAACTACTACAACAAATCAATCGAGCTTTACCAGCAGAATTGCAGCAACAATACAATGATTTAAGCGCAAAGATGCGATCGCAAACTATCACTCCCGAAGAACATCAAGACTTACTCCAGCTTATTGATATTGTTGAGCAAGCTGATGGCGATCGCCTCAAACATCTTATCCAGTTATCGCAGTTACGGAATATTTCACTGACTGAACTAATGGAACAATTACAAATTTATCCTCAATTAGTCCATTCTTAAGGTTCGAGTAGAGATCGCCGCATTAATATAACTAAAAATCTCGTCTAGCTCCCCGATCGCTTCTAGCTCAAGATTTTCTGTAGCCGTAAGAGTATCAGCTTTTTTCTTATCGAGTAGGGTTTGAAGGCGATCACCTAGTTTATAGATAAATTGTTAAGAAATATATACATTTGCTCTGTTAGCACATCACTTGTGTGAATACAGGCTTTGAAATAATGATTGTCAAAAAATTATAGGAGAGGTTTAGATATACTGTACCAAAATGTAGAATACTAAAATTAGATTTACTTAAGTGCCTTGCAATGATCTTTCCTGATAATGAACGATCTATTTATCAAAATAATCCCTTAATAGAGGTGGTTTGCCAGTTGCGTTTTCCTACTATTCTCAGGATATCTAATCATGCTCCTGTAGAGTTTCAAGACGAAATTCGTGCGACTTACCCAATTTTTGAAGAAGTATCTCCACAAGTGCCTGTTTATTTTGGTAAGGATAACAGACTTCAACAAGAAGATCTACAAGGACAGAGTAATGATGTCTTTTATCACTTTGTATCTGATGACTTTAGCTGGCAAGTATCTCTAAGCCAAAACTCTATTGCGATTGTTACAAGAAACTATCGCCGATATGAGGAATTTAAACAAAATTTCATTCATATCCTTGAGATTTTTGAAAAAATTTATAAACCTTCGTTTTATTCAAGGATAGGACTACGATATAAAGACTTAATTGTTAGGTCAGATCTAGAACTCGCAGAAGTAGATTGGTCTTATCTCATCCCACAGTATATTGCGCCAGAACTACACTCCTTGGAAATTGCCTCCAGCGTTAGAGAATCTAGTAAAATTTTAGTCATGGAAACTGAAGATGGAGATATTACACTAAGACATGGCTTAGTAAATGCTAGAGATGAGGAACTGAACATTGAAGAGTTAGCATATTTATTAGATGCAGATTTTTATAAAGAAGGAAAAATAGGGAAAGGTGATTATGTCTGGGAATTACTTGATTGCTACAATAAATCAGCCAGAAACCTCTTTAGGTGGTGCATCACGGATAGATTACACACCGCGATGGAGCCTATACCATTCAAGAAAACCTAGAATTTCTCATGGATTTTCTATAACTTTTGGGGAAGTTCGCAAAGAATTTGACAATAAAGAATTAGGGATAAAATTTGTACGTTACAATCATCGAGAATTTTCAATCACACAGCTTAAAAAAGATCATGAAAGGACTCCTCAATACTATGCGGATATTGTGCTTGTACGCAAATTTCGCGGTTTAGTTGCAACATGGAAGGAAGAAACAGGTAGTAAATCGATTGTCTCTGAAAAAGTTGTTCATCCTGCCTACCAGCAAATCATTAGCATAGGAGAGAAAGCTATTCCGTTATTGTTACGTGAGTTAGCTGTGAATCCTGATCATTGGTTTGTTGCCCTACGATCAATTACAGGGATAAATCCTGTTAAGCCTGAACATCGAGGCAGAATAAAGTTAATGGCAAAAGATTGGCTTGATTGGGGCAATAAACACGGTTATGAATGGTAATTTGTAACATAATGACAAATAGTGGACTTGAAGAACTTTTCTCTAGTTTGACAAACACCAACCATAAAATCACTAGTCCACGTACAAATGAATATAATTGTTTCGCATGGGCAGCCGAAGAAAATGATCGTTGGTGGTCGCCATCGGAAGATTTAGAGGAGTACTACTGGCTAGATGGCGCTCCAAGGGAATTGACGTTAGATAGCATAACTAAAACCTACAGTTTGCTTGGTTATGAGCCATGTGAAACTTCGGAAATTGAGGAGAATTTTCAAAAGATTGCTATTTATATGAAATATGGAAAGCCTTGTCATGCTGCACGACAACTATCGAATGGAAAATGGACTAGCAAATTAGGTGGCTGGGAAGACATTGAGCATGAGTTGACAGGGCTTGAAGGTATTGGGGAACACGAATATGGATATGTTGAACAGATTCTTAAACGTAAGGTTTAGAGCAGATTAAAAAATGCTGAATCTATCTCGTAGCCGAGGCTTTGAGTCATTTGTTGTAACTTAGCAGTGCTTTCGATGCCGCGAGATTTTAGCCAGAGAGAAATCGTGAATACCTTCTGCATGACAAAAAGCTCCAATGCTTCAGGATTGTATTGCAACACATAGCCATCACCTTCGCGCTTAAACTCGTGGGGAACTAGCATCGCCGCATAGCGGCTGAGTTCTGCACGCCAATCGAGGAGATAGCTAAACCAAGGATAGGTCGCATCGAGCCGCACAAACCAGAGACGCACTTCTGAAATTTCCGATAACTCGCGAGGATCGCCATCTTCTTTATCCCAGACAAGTTCGATTTGAAAGGCGCGATCGCTTTCGGCCGTATCATCCCAATTTGCTAGCAACTTCTCGATCGCAATTTGAGCAGGAGTAATATCTAAAGACTCGATACAGGCTTGATTGATATAGATAGTAGGCATTATGGATTTAGATATAATTAAGTTAGGTTGACAACCTAAGGTTTACTTTTTCGGGAGATTCTCGCGAGGATCGAAGGATTGAATCTCTAACAACTGCTCGTATAGTTCGCGTTCGCGCTTGCTGGGAGTTTTGGGAACCACGATCTGGACTTCCACATATTGATCGCCAAAGGTTCTGGCATCCTTGGGGAAACCCTTACCAGAGAGTCGCAACTGTTGACCTGACTTCACCGCAGGGGGAATGGTTAATTTCACCAAACCGCTCAGAGTGGGGACTTCCACCTGTACGCCCAAGACCGACTCGCTAGGAGAAATGGGTAACTGACATCTAATATCGGAACCTTCAAGGGTAAAGAATGTATGGGGCTTCAGCGTAATTTTGAGGTAAAGATCGCCCCCCGAAGCCCCTTGTCCCTTGAGGCGAATTCTTTGTCCCGAAAGCACACCTGCGGGCATATTTACTTCTAGCGATCGCCCATCTTCGAGGCGAATCCGCTCACGACCGCCGACATAGGCGCGTTCGAGGGGCAACTCTAATACTGCTTCAGAGTCGCGGCGAGGGGTAGGGCGTGGTGGCGCTTGGGTAGTCGTGCGATAGGAAGATGCGCCGCCAGTATCTTGAGCGCGTTCGTTGGTGCGGAATTTACCTAATAATTGATCGACAAATTCTTGGAAGTCGTTATATTGGCTAAAGTCTACATCGCCCGTATAGCCGCGCTCAAAGTCAGGCGTGTATTGCTCGCGAGAAGATGGCGTGCGTCCACCTTGACCTTGGAATCCACCTTGTTTCCAATATTGCCCAAAGCGATCGTACTGCTGGCGCTTAGTAGTGTCAGACAGGACTTCGTAGGCTTCACCAATATCTTTAAAGCGTTCTTCGGCTGCCTTGTCATTGGGATTGAGGTCGGGATGATATTTCCGCGCTAGCCTACGATAGGAGCGCTTAATTTCGTCAGCCGTAGCTGTCTTCGTTACACCGAGGATTTCATAGTAATTGCGAAAGTTTTGCATATTTCCCGAACTGCAAACAAGGAGATAACTTAGCTTACCTTATAGCAATCTCCAAACCCAGATATTTAGAGGCTGTATAAAGCGTTGTACCAATTCACGAAAGTGTGACAACACTTTTGTGAATTAAACACCAAACCCAGTAAGGTTTTGAGATTTCCAAAATGGCAACGCCATTTTGGAAATTGGTATTACTGATAAATATCTGGGTTTTAGATCCAGCTACGCAACCACATTAGCACGGGCAAATAACTCGATGAGATCGGTAAACCGATATAAATCGGCAACCAAAATAAAAAGGCGATCGCAATACTTACAAAAACGCCCGAACCGATCGCACGGATATTGGCTAAGGGCGATCGCCAAGCGAGGGAAACTAAGAAAGAAAGTGCGGCAAAGGCAAAAACTGACGCAGGCATATAGTGGTAGAGGAATATGCACCTTTTGCTCAAGCTCCAAGGCAACCAATGGGCGGCAAAACTGCTCGTCACGTAGAACATGAACCAAAATAGCTGCGATCGCTTTTTCGGGTGCATCTGGGTTATGAACTGAGGCGGAAACCTTAGCCTTGAGGCGATTAAAAAGGTAAGACAGACTAGCAAGGCGATCGCACTGAGCCAATATAAAATTGGATTGCCCATCGCATGGACGAATTCCACCATGCTATTAGGTCGAAATTCAAAAAAATAAGCGATCGGGCGAATTAATAACACCCAGCTCCACCAAGGTGAGCAATAGGGATGAATTGGCTCGGTTTTACCCGCACCTAAGTTTTGATGGAATCCGAAGATCTGGCGGTGTAGTTCCCAAATATCGCGTTCGGGATTGATCATTAAATGGGGAATCCATTGCACAAAATAAAAGGCGATGGGCAGAATGATTAACCCAATGATGACTTGCGACAAGTTTAGTTTTTGGCGGTGACTAGCCCAGATGTAGACCGCGATCGCTATTAACCCGATAATATAGGCTAAGCCCGTCCATTTAACGCTACACGAGGCTCCCAGCATTAAACCCGTAACAAGCGTCCAAAACCAACGTTGGCGCGATCGCTTCAGGGCTAACACCATACATAATTGGCTCAGCATCCCAAATAGCAAGATATAGGTATTAATCAACCCATATCTTGACTCTACCAATAGCAAACCATCCAAGGCGACGAAACAACCCGTCAGCCAAGCCCAGTCTCGGCGATCGCTCAATTGCCAAATAAACTCATAGATAACTAAAGGCAATAACGCTCCTGCTAAGGCAGTCATACAGCGATAGCCAAGGGGGGCATAGCCCAAAAATTGAATGCCAAGGGCAATGATGTACTTAGCTAAGGGCGGATGTGCGTCAAACAGAGGCTCCCCATGCAAATAGTTTTGGGCAAATTTGGGGTAGTAAACCTCATCGAACACGATATCCGCTGTGCCATCCAAATTCCATAGGCGTGTCGAAAATGCGATGAAGACGATCGCCATTACTCCAAATACTGGATGTCCAGATAACCAAATTAGGCGATCGGACAAACGAGCGAACGAACGAGCGAATGGATTAATAATTAGGCGATCGATCCAATTGCTCATCTAAAATTCTTGTTTAAGGATTCTTCACTAATTTTTCGGCGATCAGTTCTTGATTTACCAAATTAAAATCCTAAAACCTGCGGCGCACGCTGCGCGTGCGCCGCAGGTTTTAGG